>NZ_JBFODQ010000006.1:0-119649 GCF_040908355.1 Aeromonas sp. R2-2
TGACTGGCATTTTTATTGGGACAGAGTGCCGCTTAGTGGCTGTCGACCCAGACGAACTTGAGCACGAACAGCAGGGCCACCACCAGCACGCAGGGGTTGATTTCGCGCCAGCGGCCGGTGCCTGCCTTCATCACGCAGTAGGAGATAAAGCCCACGGCGATCCCCTCGGTGATGGAGAAGCTGAACGGCATCATCACCGCGGTCATAAAGGCCGGTACCGCTTCGGTCAGATCTTCCCACTTCACCCGGGTCAGCTCGGAGCACATCAGCACACCCACATAGATAAGGGCGCCAGCGGCGGCATAGGCCGGCACCATGGCGGCGACCGGAGAGAAGAAGATAGCCAGCAGGAACAGCAGGCCGACCACGATGGCGGTCAGACCGGTACGGCCGCCGACGGCGACGCCGGAGCTGCTCTCGATAAAGGCGGTAACCGAGGAGGTGCCCATAAAGGCGCCGCCGACGGAGCTGACGCTATCCACCATAAGTGCCTGTTTCATGCGCGGGAAGTGGCCCTTGTCATCGGCCAGCTTGGCGCGGTTGGTGACGCCGATCAGGGTGCCGGAAGAGTCGAACAGGTTGACCAGCATAAAGGAGAAGATGATCCCGGCGAGGCTGATATCGAGCGATCCCATCAGATCCAGCTGGCCGAACACCGGTTCGATGCTGGGGGGCATGGAGACAAAGCCCTTGAAGGTGACATCGCCAAACAGCCAGCCCAGACCCGTGGTGACCACGATGGCGATCAGCACGGCGGAGTGGACGCCGCGAGCGGAGAAGATGCAGATCAGGAAGAAACCGAGCAGACCCAGCAGGCAGGGCAGGGAGGTGAGGTTGCCCACGGTCACCATAGTCGCGGGGCTGGCCACCACGATCCCGGCGTTGTGCAGGCCGAGCAGGGCGATCAGCAGACCGATACCGGCGGTGATGCCAACCCGCAGGGTGAGCGGAATGTTGCCGATCAGCCAGTAACGCACCCGCAGCAGGGTGAGGATCAACAGACCCATGGCGCCCCAGAAGATGGTGCCCATGCCCACTTGCCAGGAGTAGCCCATACCTGCCACCACCACGAAGGCGAAGAAGGCGTTGAGGCCCATGGCGGGGGCCAGCGCGATCGGCAGGTTGGCCAACAGGCCCATCAGGATGCTGCCGATACCGGCGATGAGGCAGGTGGTGACGAACACGGCCTGGGTGTCCATGCCTGCCGCAGAGAGGATCTGCGGGTTGACGAACACGATGTAGACCATGGTCAGGAAGGTGGTGATACCGGCGATCACTTCGGTGCGGGCGGTAGTGCCATGGCCTTGCAGGGCAAACAGGCGCTCAAGCAATCCTTGCCCGGCGGCCTGATTGGCAGCTTGGTGTTGTTGATTCATGTTGGATTCCAATAGGTGACGTGAAATAAGCAGCAGGGGAACGGGCTATCCCATCCATGCGGGGTAAATTGCCCTGTTTCTGGCGGTTAAGTAACCAGACTCGTCCTGATACCGTGACAGCGCGCACATTTTTACACAGGCGGCGCCGTTTACAAACCCCGGATCTGCGAAGCAGATCAATGAATAGAGTAAAAATTCAAACGTTTGCTTTTTGAGCATGAAAAAAGGTTCTCAGCAGAGAACCTTTTATCGAAAATTGGGGGCTTAAAGGGTCTTGAAGTAGCGTTCGACCAGCTGGGCCAGCACCGAGTCGAGCCGGTCTTGCACTTCACCCAGTTCGCGGCCGAAGCGGCGTAGAAAGAGGCTGGCCTGCTCTTCGGTCAGCTTGCGCCCCTCGATAAAGAACTCCTGCTCCGGTAGTTGCTTGTCGTAGCGGGGGATCAGCACCCAGCTCACCAGCTCGGGCTCCACGGCGGCAAAAATCTTGGCGGTAGCAGCACAGAAGGTCTCTATGTGCTCCTTGCCATCCGGCCCGAGGCAACCCGGTTCAACCCGGATCTGGATGGTGAGTTTTTTCTCTATGGGGGTCGTCATCGTGCTACATCCATGCAAAGGCATCCGTCTAGGATTGTAAGTCAAAAGGCAACAGAAAGGGGAGCCGAAGCTCCCCTCAACACGCAGTCAGCCTTATTTGGCGATGCGCTTGTACTTGGCGCGATGGGGCTGGATCGCCTCGGCGCCGTAGGTCTTCTTCTTCCACTCTTCGTATTCGGTAAAGTTACCTTCGAAGAACTCGATCTTGCCCTCATCCTGATAGTCCAGGATGTGAGTGGCAATACGGTCGAGGAACCAGCGGTCGTGGGAGATGACCATGGCACAACCCGGGAACTCCAGCAGGGCGTTCTCGAGGGCGCGCAGGGTTTCGATATCCAGATCGTTGGTCGGTTCATCCAGCAGCAGCACGTTGCCGCCGGTCTGCAGCAGCTTGGCCAGATGCAGACGACCGCGCTCACCACCGGAGAGTTCGCCAACCCGCTTCTGCTGGTCGGAACCCTTGAAGTTGAAGCGGCCGATGTAGGCGCGGCTCGGGAACTCGTAGTTGCCGATGCGCAGGATATCCTGACCGTCAGCGACTTCCTCGAATACCGTCTTCTTGTCATCCATGCTGTCGCGGAACTGATCGACAGAGGCCAGCACCACGGTTTCACCCAGGGTAATGGCACCGGAATCCGGCTGCTCCTGACCCGACATCATGCGGAACAGGGTCGACTTACCGGCACCGTTCGGGCCGATGATGCCGACGATGGCTCCCTTCGGAATGGAGAAAGAGAGATCGTCGATCAGCACCCGATCACCGTAGGATTTGCGCAGGTTGGCCACTTCAACCACCTTGTCGCCGAGGCGCGGTCCGGGCGGAATGAATAGCTCGTTGGTCTCGTTGCGCTTCTGGTAGTCGTTGGTGTTGAGCTCTTCGAAGCGAGCCATACGGGCCTTGGACTTGGCCTGACGCCCTTTCGGATTTTGACGAACCCACTCCAGCTCTTTCTCGATGGACTTGCGACGGGCCGCTTCGGAACTGGCTTCCTGCGCCAGACGGGCGTCCTTCTGCTCCAGCCAGGAGGAGTAGTTGCCTTCCCACGGAATACCTTCGCCGCGGTCCAGCTCCAGGATCCAGCCCGCCACGTTGTCGAGGAAGTAACGGTCGTGGGTGATGGCTACGACAGTGCCTTCGTAGTCGTGCAGGAAGCGCTCCAGCCAGGCCACGGATTCCGCATCCAGGTGGTTGGTCGGTTCGTCCAGCAGCAGCATGTCCGGCTTTTCCAGCAGCAGACGGCAGAGTGCCACACGGCGGCGCTCACCACCGGAGAGGTGCTTGATCTTTGCATCCCAAGCCGGCAGGCGCAGGGCATCGGCCGCGCGCTCCAGCTGGTTTTCCATGTTGTGGCCGCCCTGAGCCTGGATGATGGCTTCCAGCTCGCCCTGTTCGCGGGCCAGCTTGTCAAAGTCGGCATCCGGGTCGGCGTAGGCCGCATAGACCTCGTCCAGACGGGCCATGGCGCGCTTCACTTCGCCAACGGCCTCTTCGACCGCCTCGCGTACGGTCTGCTCCGGATCCAGCTTAGGCTCCTGCGGCAGGTAGCCGATCTTGATGCCGGGCTGCGGACGGGCTTCCCCTTCGATCTCGGTGTCGATACCCGCCATGATGCGCAGCAGGGTCGATTTACCGGCGCCGTTCAAACCCAGCACGCCGATCTTGGCGCCCGGGAAGAAGCTCAAGGAGATGTTCTTGAGAATATGACGCTTGGGCGGCACTACCTTGCCGACCCTGTTCATGGTGTAAATAAATTGAGCCATTGGCTAATTCTCTTCCTTTTCAGCAGGTTAATGTCTTGGCATTAACAGACTGATGTCGTGGTGGGGCCAGGTCGACACAGGTCAACCGGGTTCCAAAAAACCCGTCGATTGTAAACCAACGGACGAGGGTGGGCAAAGGCGGCGCCCGGTTGGCGCCCCCCTTTGCCGCCGCGGTCACGTCTTGCTGCATCAGCCGTGCAATTTGGGCATGATGTGGGCTGCCGTTTTGTCCCGGAGCCGTCATGAACCCATCTCCTCAAGCCCCCTCACTGGCTGCCTTTCTCTGCACAATGGGATTGGACGTCGCGCTGAGTGAAGCTCTCTGCCAGCGCTTGCCACGGCAGACGCTGCGTGCCGGTCAGGCACTGTTGGCGCAAGGGGCAGAGCAGGAAGCTGCCTGCTATATCGAAGCGGGCATCGCTCGCGCCTGCCACTACACCCGGGACGGACAGGAGCGCTGCAAGGAGTTCTACTTCGAGGGGGAACTTTGCCTGCTCTATGACAGCTGGCTCACGGGGTCGCCCGCCCGCTATCAGCTGGAGGCGCTGACGGAGTTGCAGGTGGTGCGGGTGCCGCTCACCCTGCTGGATGAGCCCGCCTGGCAGCCGGTCTGCATGGCCCTGTTGCGCCAGCAGCTCGGTTACAAGGAGCGCAAGGAGGCGTTTTTGCTGCTTCACTCTCCCGAGGAGCGTTATCGGGAGCTCTGCCACACCTTCCCTCACTGGCCTGCGCGGCTCACTCAGGTGCAGCTCGCCAACTATATCGGTATCAGTCCGGTCACTCTGTCACGGATCCGCAGGCGCATTAACACGGGTTAATGCCGCTCTCCGACCATCCCCTCAAGCTGCGCCATCCAAATGACGGATGAGGTGTGGATGATGTCGCTGTTTCTGTGGTCGCAGCTGGTGGTGAGCCTGGCCTTGTTGCTCGATCTGTTGTCGTTTCAGTTGCGGGATCGCCGCAGGATCCTGGCCTGTCTGGCCCTCTCCTGCGCGCTCAATGCCGGTCACTTTGCCCTGCTCGGGCAGTGGTCGGCCGCCAGCCTGTTGCTGCTGGCCAGTATGCGCTTTCTGGTGAGCATCTGGCTGGTTCGCCGCATCTTGATGTGGTTTTTCATGGGGTTGGCCTGTGCGGCGGCGCTGGCGACCTATCAGGGCCTGCTCTCATGGATCGGGCTGCTGGCGAGCCTGCTGCAAACCCGGGCCGCGTTTTGCCCTGATGATCGCCTTTTGCGGCGCTGGATGCTGCTCGGTACCCTCTGCTGGCTGGTTAACAATCTGCTGGTGGGCTCACCGGTCGCCGCGCTGATGGAGGGGCTGTTTCTGTTCAGCAATCTGGTGGGTTACTACCGCCACTATGGCTTCGATTATTGGGGGCGTGGCCGCCACAGTGGCCGCAGAAAGGGGCGTGTGCCGCCTTCCGAGCGGGCGAGCTCCTGACCTCCCGCTCAGGGCTGCTTGTGGCCAGCGAAGTAGAGCACCCGTTTCACATACTCCTGCGTCTCGTCATAGGGTGGGATCCCGCCATAGCGTTCCACCGCTTTTTCCCCGGCATTGTAGGCCGCCGAGATCAGTACCCAGTCGCCATCGAAGCGGCGATCCAGCCATTTGAGATAACTGATGCCACCCTTGATGTTCTGTGCCGGATCGAATGGCCGGGTTACCCCGAACCGTTGCTGGGTTTCGGGGATCAGCTGCATCAGCCCCTGAGCATTCTTGGGTGAAACGGCGCGGCTGTTGAGATTGGATTCGGCGATGGCAATCGCCAGTACCAGCCGGGCATCCACCTTATGGTGTTTGGCGGCGTGACGGAGCATGGTGACCAACTTTTGCTTGGTGGGGGGTTGGCGGGCAACCCAGGAGTCGACATTGAAGGGGGTGGAGGGGAGCCCGGCCAGATAGCCACCCTGACCGCCACGGATCCCGATGCCGCACTGATCACCCATGGGAGCATTGCCGATGCGGGCGTTGTAGTAGCGGGCAGACTGTCGGTTACCAAGGCGCATCGCCATGGCGAGATAACTGTTGGCCAGCTTGGCGCTGCGCACCGAGGCTGGGCCGGTGGCGAGCAGGCGGCCGATCCGGAAATATCCTTCAGGGTTGCCGGTGCTGGCGGCGACACAGTAGAGGGCGATGGCCTTTTGCAGATTGCCGTGTTGCTGGGCCACTTGACCCTGCTTGATCGCCGTCAGCGCCTTGGGGGCCTGTCTGAAATCCCTGCCTTGTGCCATCGCCCGCGGCGTACCTGCCAGTAACAACGACAAAAAAAGCAGCAAAAACAGTCCGTTTTCGCTGATGTGCCTCATGGGTTATCTCCTGTTTGAGTACAGAAGATATAGAGGAACATGGCTGCTATCGCCACGAACAGAGTGGATCCTGTTGTTATAGCGTGGAGATTTCAGAGAGCAAAACGGTATGGAACTAACGGCATCTCGACAGTTTCACACCATTTTTCATCCGGTTAAAAGTCGTGGTGATACTCCTGCTCATCCAGCACCGTGGGAGGAAGCGTGCGATAGAAGCTGCCAATTTCGCTGACAACCCAGAGCGAAAGCAGGGCCAGCAGGCTGAGCAGGGGAAGCAGAGAGTGGCTCTGGGTCAGGGCATAGGCCGCAATGGCGGCACCGGTCAAAAACAGGGTTCGGATCATGAGGTGGCTCCTTGTCGTCATGGGGGGGGCGTGGCCACGGACAGAGCGCCTGGGGTCGGGAGTTGTTCCCGGGTGGCACGAAGCGCGCTGAGTATATCGCGTCATGCCGCTGCCGATCCGTGGTGTCATCACACTTTCCATAGTCATGGGGTTCGTATCGAGTTGGGCCCCGCCAGATGCGGGGCCAGTAATGGTTTGACGGTCAGAAGAAACCGCCGTTGTTATCGTCACTGTCGGCCCAGCCGCTAATCTGGCTATCGTCGTCGAGAAAATTGCTGCCAGCATCGGGAGGTGAATCCCAGCCGTCCCAGCGCACCGGTTCCGCATCGACCGGATTGGCAATGGCCGCCGGTTCAATGATATCGATGATCTCCTCGGGGCGGTTGTTGTGAAACAGTCCGCCGATCATATCGGCCAGCATCACGCCACCGGCCACACCGGCGGCGGTTTGCAGGGCGCCGCTCAAAAAGGAGCTGGTACGGGATGCTGGCTGGGCAGGAGCGGATGCCGGTGGCGGCGTAAAGCGCGGAGGAGGGCTGCTTTCGCTACCAAACAGGCCGGAGAGAAAACTGCCACCATTTGGGGCGCTCTGGCTGGCTTCCAGCTCATTGACCCGCTCGTTGAGGCGAGTAAGGGCAGCCTGCTGAATTAGCAGCGCCTGGGCCATGTAGTAGGGGGCATCGGGCTGCTGGGCCAGATGCTGGCGGATCAGCTGATCCGCTTGTGGGTCTCGCTTGCTATCCCTGGCTTGCGCTTGCTTGAGGCGGTCGAACAGTCCATCGATCAGACCCTGTTCCTGTGATTGCATCTCAAATCCTCGCTATGGTGCGCAGACAGTGCGTTTAGCCATCCTAAAACCCGCGGGGCATCAGTGGTATCTGATTAACTCATCAATGACCGAGGGGCTACCCACGCTCGTCAGCGGGCGGGTCGGTAGTAGTCGATATACCAGCGGACAAACTCGGCAACACCTTGCTTGAGGGGCGTAGCGGGGCGCAGACCGGCGAGGGTGTGCAGCGGTTCGCTGTCGGCCCAGGTGGCGTGCATGTCACCCGCTTGCATCGGCTGCATCCGCTTGATGGCGGGTTTGCCGAGGGCCTCTTCCAGCGCCTCGATAAAATCGAGCAGCCGCACCGGCTGACCATGACCGATATTGAGGATACGGTAGGGAGCTGCGCTCTCGGCCGGGCTCTGCTTGCTGGCGTGCCAATCGGGATTGGGGCGGGGCGGCTGATCGGCCACGGTTAGGATCCCCGCGACGATGTCGTCGATATAGGTGAAGTCGCGGCTGAGATCGCCGTGGTTGTATACGTCGATTGGCTCGCCCGCGAGGATGGCGCGGGTGAACTTGATGATGGCCATGTCAGGCCGGCCCCAGGGGCCGTAGACGGTAAAAAAGCGCAGCCCTGTGGTGGGCAAGCCATAGAGCGCGGAATAGGCGTGAGCCATCAGCTCGCCGCTCTTCTTGGTGGCGGCGTAGAGGGAGACGGGGTGATCTACCTGCTGCGCGGTGGAGTAGGGCATCTGATCCCCCATGCCATAGACCGAGCTGGAGGAGGCGTATATCAGGTGCTGAATCCCGTGGTGACGACACCCCTCCAGCACCGTCAGCATACCGGTGAGGTTGCTGTCGGCATAGGCGAACGGATTGTCGATGGAGTAACGTACCCCCGCCTGCGCCCCCAGATGGATCACCCGCTCGAAACCGTGGCGGGCAAACAGGGTCGCCATCGCCTCGCGATCCGCCAGATCCAGCCGCTCGAAGTGAAAATGGGGGAAACTGGCCAGCTGGGCCAGCCGCGCCTCTTTCAGACTCACCTCGTAGTAGTCGTTGAGGTTGTCGATCCCCACCACCCGATGACCTGCGGCGCACAGCTGGCTGGCTACATGAAAACCGATAAAACCGGCGACGCCGGTGACCAGATAGATCATGGTTTAGTCTCCGGGTTGCAACTGGTGTTGGCAGGCGGCTTTTTGGCGGGAAGATGTGGCCGCCCGATGGCGTGATAGTCAAACCCGAGCTCGCTGAGCTGGCGGGGGTCATAGAGGTTGCGGCCATCGATGATGACGGGCTGGTTGAGCAGGGCCTTCAACTGCTGGAAATCGGGGGCGCGAAACGCCTGCCACTCGGTACAGATCAGCAGAGCATCGGCCCCTTCCAGCGCAGATTCCTGAGTCGGGCAGAGCAGCAGATCCGGCCGTTGGCCGTAAAGCTCATGGGTACGCCCCATCGCTTTGGGATCAAAGGCCTGCACCCGGCCACCGGCAGCCCAGATGGCGGCCAGCAGCGGGCGGCTCGGCGCATCGCGCATATCGTCTGTGCCGGGTTTGAACGCCAGTCCCCACAGGGCAAAGGTGTGGCCACGCAGATCCGGGCCGAAGCGGGTCAGCAGGGTTTGCGCCATCTTCTGTTGCTGGCGCTGGTTGACCTGCTCGACCGCCGCTAAAAGCGGGGCGTCGCAGCCGACACTCGCCGCGGTATGGCGCAACGACTTGATATCTTTGGGGAAGCAGGAGCCGCCGTAGCCGCAGCCCGGGTAGATAAAGTGGTAACCGATGCGGGGATCGGCCCCCATCCCCTGGCGCACCGCCTCGATATCGGCCCCCAGCTGCTCGGCGAGGGCTGCCATCTCGTTCATAAAGGAGATCTTGGTGGCCAGCATGGCGTTGGCGGCGTATTTGGTGAGCTCTGCGCTGCGCAGATCCATCACCACGATCCGGTCGTGATTTCGGTTGAAGGGGGCGTAGAGGGCGCGCAACTGCTCAAGCGCCCGCTCGCTGTCACAGCCGATGATGATGCGATCCGGCCGCATGCAGTCGTTGACAGCCGCCCCCTCCTTGAGAAACTCGGGATTGGCTGCCACCTCGCAGGTGAGGGTCAGCCCACGTTCGGCCAACTGTAGCTCAATGTGTTCTTTTACTTGCTGCGCCGTGCCGACCGGTACTGTGCTCTTGGTCACCACCAGCTTGGGGCGGCTCATCAGTCGGCCTATGGTGTCGGCCACCGCCAGCACATGTTGCAGGTCGGCCGAGCCATCCTCGTCAGCCGGGGTGCCCACGGCGATCAGCAGCAGGTCGGCGTGTGCCACGGCAATGGCGGGATCGACCGTGAAGCTCAGGCGGCCGCTGGCCAGATGACTCTCGACCAGCGGGGCCAGCCCTGGCTCGTAGAAGGGGATCTGCCCCAGCCTGAGGGCGGCGATCCGCTCGCCATCCACATCCACGCAGCAGACCTGATGGCCCACCTCGGCCAGAACGGCGGCCTGCACCAGCCCGACATAGCCTGTGCCAAAAATGGTGACCTTCATGAAAAGTGCCTCGTGCTGTGAATGGGGGATGGCGCGCTTAAACCGCGGCATGCTGCATCTTGGTGCAGCGAGTGTCAATGCCAGATGACAGGCACCAGAATGGGGCGTTCAGCCTGACTGTTGTGATCCTTTTCACAAAAAATAGACTGGACCCCATAACGAAGCCCTGTGGACAGGGCTCGCAGCCCGCCCGCAACGGCAGGCGACAGACACTCTCTCTTTACTTCGCTTGGATACAGGTTATGGACAACACCTCGATTCGCACTGCCCATCCTATTTATGAGGATGTGCTGGCCCTGCTGACGGCGGCCGGCTTTGTTTCCCTCGGCATCTTTCTGTTTCATCAGGTTGGCCTGCTCACCGGCGGGACTGCCGGGCTGGCGCTGCTGCTGCAAAAGGTGACCGGTATCAGCTTCGGCCTGCTGTTTTTCGGCATCAACCTGCCCTTCTATGCGCTGGCATGGCTGCGGATGGGGCCCCGTTTTACCTTCAACACCTTTGTCTCGGTGGCGGCGGTCTCCTACATGACCGATCACCTCAACGGGGTGTTGCAGATCGGCAAGATAGAGCCTCTCTATGCGGCGCTGATCGGCGGTACCCTGATTGGCATGGGGCTGCTCATCATGTTCCGTCACAAGTCGAGTCTGGGGGGCTTCAACATTCTGGCGCTCTTTATTCAGGATCGCTTTGGCATCCGGGCTGGTAAGCTGCAGATGGGGCTCGATTGCGCCATTGTTGTCGCCTCGTTTTTCGTGGTGCAGCCCTGGATCCTGGCGCTCTCCATCGTGGCGGCGGTTATCTGTAATCTGGTGTTGACACTCAACCACAAGCCGGGCCGTTACCAGATTGCCTGACAAGCTGCGGCAGTGGCTCGATAAGACAAGCGTGACCCGATAGCACGAGGCGGCCTGATGGCCGCCTCGTCTGTTTCTACCCTGGGGTTTGTTCGCTGCGCCTAGCTCGCCTGCTCCAGCCTGCTGTCACCGCTCATGGCGCTGCCGCTGATAGCGTGACCACTGACGGCGAGCGGGGTGTGGCAGGCCACCTGATGATGGGCCTCATCACACGCCTCAAGCCTTGGCGCCTTGCTTTTGCACAGCTCGGTCGCATGGGGGCAGCGCTGGTGGAAGTGGCAGCCGCTTGGCGGCGAGATGGGGGAGGGCACATCGCCGGTCAGCAGAATGCGCTGGCTGCGCCTGCGTGGATCCGGTACCGGAATGGCAGAGATCAGCGCCTGGGTGTAAGGGTGGCGCGGCGCCAGATAGAGCGACTGGGCATCCGCCAGTTCGACGATCCGTCCCAGATACATCACTGCAATCCGATCCGAGATGTGTTTAACCACCGACAGATCGTGGGCGATGAAGATGATGGATAGGTTCATCTCCCGCTGCAGGCTGAGCAGCAGGTTTACGATCTGCGACTGCACCGAGACATCGAGGGCCGAGACCGCCTCGTCGCACACCAGCAGCTTGGGCTTGAGGGCGATGGCGCGGGCGATGCCGATCCGCTGGCGCTGACCGCCGGAAAACTCGTGGGGGTAGCGATCCACCGCGCTGCCCGGCAGGCCCACTTTTGCCAGCAGTTCCTGTACCCAGCCGCGCCGCTGCTCAGTGTTGCCTTTACCGTGGATGATAAAGGGCTCCTCCAGGATCTGGCCCACGGTGTGGCGGCTGTTGAGGGATTCTGCAGGGTCCTGAAACACCATCTGCATCTCCTGACGCAGGGAGCGCATCTCCTTCGGGCTGAGGGCGGTGATGTCGCGCCCCTCGAAGGTGATGGTGCCTGCGGTCGGCTCGAACAGCTTGAGCAGACTTCGCCCAAGGGTGGATTTGCCGCAGCCCGACTCACCCACCAGCCCCAGCGTTTCTCCCTGTTTCAGGTCGAAGCTGATGCCATCCACCGCGTGAACCGTATATTGCTTGCGCAGGAACCCGTCTCCCAGCCGGAAGTGCTGTTTCAGATCCCTGACCGATAACAGAGTGCTCATACGGTCAACTCCTTCCAGTAGTGACAGGCGACATGGTGGCGCGGATTGAGTTGCTCCACCGCCGGAATTGCGCTGATGCAGAGATCGGTTGCATGGGGGCAGCGGTTGGAGAAGCGGCAGCCAGCGGGCATCTCGTGCAGGGCTGGCACTTGTCCCTTGATGGTCTTGAGCAGGCTCTTGGGCTCATCCTCGAGCCGCGGGATTGAGCTCATCAAGCCGTGGGTATAGGGGTGACGGGGGTGGTCAAACAGTTCGAACACGTCGGCCTGCTCTACCGCCCGCCCGGCATACATCACCACCACTTCGTCGCACAGCTCAGCCACTACCCCCAGATCGTGGGTGATAAAGATGATGGCCATCCCGGTCTGGGCCTGCAGCTCTTTCATCAGTTCGAGGATCTGGGCCTGAATGGTGACATCCAGCGCCGTGGTCGGCTCGTCGCAGATAAGCAGGTCTGGCTCGCAGGAGAGCGCCATGGCGATCATCACCCGCTGGCGCATACCGCCGGAGAGGTTGTGGGGATAGACCGCAAAGCGCTGGGCTGGTTCCGGGATCCCCACCTTCTGCAGCATGGCGATGGCCGCGGCTTTGCGCTGGGCCTTGTCATACTCGGGGCGATGGAGGCGAAACACCTCCATCAGCTGCTCACCGACCGTCTGCACCGGGTTGAGGGCCGTCATCGGTTCCTGAAAGATCATCGAGATGCGGTTGCCGCGCACCTTGTACATCTGATCCGGTGCAAGCGACAGCAGCTCCTCCCCCTGAAAGTGGATGGAGCCTGCTACCACCTGACCATGGGGCTTGGGCAAGAGCCCCATGATGGCGAGTGAAGTGACACTCTTGCCACAGCCAGACTCGCCTACGATCCCCAGCGTCTGACCGGGGGCCACCTTGAAGCTGACCCCGTCGAGCACCTTGATCTTGCCGTCATCGACGGCGAACTCCACCTCAAGATCGCGTACTTCGAGGATTGGGGCCTGGTGCTGGCCGTTATCAACGGCGAACTCCCCCCCGTTATCCGGTACGTCAAGAATGGGGGCCTGAGTGTTGGGCATAACGGCTGCTCCCTTCGCAATGGCCTGAATATCAATGACGTGCATAGGTCTTGTCGAGCAGGTTGATGGGCGCCAGCGCCTCCCCTGCCTCCTTGGCGTTGCGGGTCTCTTCCTTCACCTTGGGATCGAGCCAGAGCAGACCGCCACTACTGTGAGGATAACCATCCATCGGCCAGTAGAGCAGATCCGGCGTGTTCTTGGTGGCAGGCACCTCCGGCAGCATCACATAACGCCAGCTGCTGGCCCGCACATAGTTGAGCTGCACCCCGGGCACGAAGATGGCGAGGTCATAGATGCGCTGCTGGATCTGCTGGGAGAGCTTGGCCCGCTTGGCCATGTCGAATTCGACGTTGTAGGCGTCGATCAGCGCGTCGAGCTCCTTGTCCGCTACGTTGAACAGGTTGTTGGTCTGCGGCTTGTTGGCGTTGGCGGAGTGGAAAAACTCCCAATATTGCGGATAGAGACCGCCGCCGCCCCAGCCGAGCCAGGCCGCTTCGTGTTTCTTCTCCAGCATCACCTTGAAACCGGTGGCGCCATCCACTAGGTTAAGCTCCAGATCGAGACCCGCTTTCTTGGCCTCCTCTTTCAGCACGGTCAGGCGCTTGGAGTGCTCCTGACTGGTGTAGGTGAGTGCTAGCGTCAGCCGCTCTCCCTTCTCATTTTGCAGGATGCCGTCCGGCCCCGGCTTGTTGTAGCCGCCCTTGGCAAAATACTCCCGCGCCTTACCGATGTCATAAGCCCGCTCCGGCAGCGTTATATCGGTGAATTCGCCAAAGCCCGAGTCGAAGGTGGAGGCTCTGTCATAGTCGCCGCGCAGCACGGTCTCGATCATCTTGTCGATGTTGAAGGCGTGCTGGATGCCGAGGCGCACGTTCACATCCGCCAGCTTGGGGTTGGCCACATTCAGGTGCACACCCTGACCGCCCTGTTTGGTATCGGTCATGGCCATTACCTTCTGCACGTAGCCTTTTTTGTACTCCGGGGTGACCGCTTTTTCATGCCACCAGTTGGGCAGGATCATCTCGAAGGTATCGATCTCCCCTTTCAGGAAGTGGCGGAAGGCGATGTTGTGGTCGCGGATCACCTGCACCTTGATGGTGTCGATGTTGAATCTGTGCTGGTTGTAGCGATCGTCTTTTGCCCACCAATCCTTCTGCTTGCTGAAGGTGACTGACTTGCCCTTCTTGACGTCGCTGATCACGTAGGGACCTGTAGTGGGCACCACGGCCCAGTTGTACTGTTTCACCCAGTTGGGGGTCAGCTTGTAGTAGTGCTTGGGTTGGGGCCACAGCTCGGTGGTGTTGAGCAGGTCCATCTTGGCCTTGCGGTTGCCCGCTTTGACCATAATGGTGTGATCATCGATCTTCTCTACCGCTACCACTTCAGTGGTGTAGTAGTTGTTGAACCAGGGCCCCTTGATGTGTTTGGAGCGCATCATCTCGTAGCCGAAGGTGTAGTCATCGGCATTGACCGGCTTGCCATCCGACCATTTGGCTCGCGGATCCAGCTTGAAGTAGACGGTCTGGCTGTCTGGCGCGATGGCCCAGTGGGTCGCGAGCGACGGAATCGGGTTGCCGGTATTGGGGTGGAAGCTGATGAGCCGCAACTGGTTATCGAGAATAAAGGAGCGGAACGATCCGTTGGAGTCAGGCCCCACGGTGCGGAACGTCAGCGGAAAGCTCTCCACAAACATATTGAGGCTGCCGCCCGGCAGCGCCTTGGGGGAGGCGAACACAGGATCCGTGTCGTTGGTCTCCCATTTGAGATCCGCGGGCAGGCTGGCCGCCCAGACCCAGGATCCGTTTACCAGCACAAAGAGAGCACCTATCCATTTGATTTTATTTTTCATGTTTGACTTCCAGGTCTGGCCCCTGCACTGGGGGTCTTGATTGATAACGGGATTATCCCTTGCTCCCGGGACCGCCGATGGCGGCGGCCCGTCCTTCATTAATCACTGTTCGTTATCCGACGCCTGCCGATGCATTGGCATCGGCTGGCTTATTGGTAACGGGTAAATTTGCGCGGATCAAACGCCTCGCGGATCGCCTCACCGATAAAGGAGACCATGATCAGCACCAGACTCACCGCAGCCACCACCGAGCTGACGATCCAGATGGCATCCAGATTGTTGATGCCCTGGGAGAGCAGCTCTCCCCAGCTCGGGGTCGGCGGTGCCAGCCCGAAGCCAAGATAGTCGAGTGCCGTCAGGGTGGAGATATTGCCCACCACGGCGAATGGCGCCAGGGTGACGATCATCATCAGGGTGTTGGGCAGGATATGGTTGAAGATGATCCGCCCGGTGGTCGCCCCTTGTGCCCGCGCCGCCATCACATAGTCCCGCGCCCGCTCCTTGTAGGTGAGGGTGCGCATATACCAGGTGATCCCCATCCAGCCGAACAGGACGTTGATGGCGACAAACAGGCCGAAGTTGGGCTTGGCCAGCGACACCAGGATCATGATGACGTAGAGAAACGGCACCTGGGACCAGATCTCGATAAAGCGTTGCAGGATGAGATCAAAGCGGCCGCCGAGAAAGCCCATCAGACAGCCGATGGTGACCCCGATGGCGTAACTGGCCGCCAGCGCGATAAAGGCAAAGCCGATAGCGATGCGAAAGCCGTAAACCAGCCGCGCCAGCACGTCGCGGCCGCTGGTGTCGGTGCCGAGGAAGTGGCGCTCGGCCGCGCTGGGGGCGTAGGGCGGGTAGGCATCCTCCTTAAAATCCTGCTCATAGGGGTTCCAGGGGACTAGCGGCAGCAGCACCCAGTTGCCCTGGCCCTCTGCGGCAAACTTGGCCTTGAGCTGGCGGTAGTTGGTTTCGTACTCGTAATCGAGCCCGAACTGCTGACCGGGGATCACATCGCCATAGGTGGGGAAGTGCAGCTGGCCCTGATAGCTCACCATCAGTGCCCGGCTGTTGACCAGCAGCTCCGCCAGCAGGGAGAGCAGCACCAGGGTGGTGAAGATGATGAAGGAGTAGTAACCGCGCTTGATCGACTTGAAGCGCTTGAGTTTTTTCAAGGTAACCGGATTGATCTTCATGGTCAGTCTCCAAACCGCACGCGGGGATCAACGAGGGCAACGCAGATATCGGAGACGATATTGCCTATCAGCATCAGCATGGAGGTGATGGCCAGAATGCCCATGACGGTGGGGTAATCCCGCTCGACGATAGCCTCGTAACCGAGCAGGCCGATGCCGTCGATGTTGAAGATGGTCTCGATGAGGAAGGAGCCGCCAAAGAAAACGGTGAGCACAGACCCCAGGTGACTGGCGATGGGGATCAGGCTGTTGCGCATGGCATGGTCGGTGACCGCCTTGCGAAACGGCAGTCCCTTGGCTACGGCGGTACGCACATAATCGGCCGACAGGTTCTCCATCAGGCTGTTTTTCATAGTCATGGTGAGGATGGCGAAATCGCCGATGGCGTAGGCGATAAGCGGCAGCAGGGCGTGGGCAAAGACAGTGCGGATCTGATCCCAGCTGCTCTCCATGTATTCAAAGTCATCCCCCGGAAAACCGCCCATCGGCAGCCACTCCAGATGGAAGGCGAAGACGGTGATGAGGAAGATCCCCACCACGTAGGCGGGCAGGGCATAGGCCATGTAGATAAGCATGGAGCTTAACGAGTCGAAGCGGCTGTTGTGCCTGAGCGCCTTGGCCACCCCGAGCGGAATGGAGACCGCATAGCTCAGCAGAAAGGTTGCCAGCCCGAAGAAGGCGGTGACCGGGAGCCGCTCCTTGATGAGATCCCACACCGGTTCGTAGTAGCGGGTCGATTCGCCCAGATCCAGCACCGCCAGCTTCTGCAGCCACTCCCAGTAGGCGACCAGCATGGGCTTGTCGAGGCCATAGAAGGCCTTGAGCTCCTCGATCTGTTCATCGGAGAGGGCTTGCGCCCCCTTGCTGCCGCTGGAGCGGCCGGATTCATTCTGGGAAACCTGGGCTTGCAGCAGCATGCGTTCGACCGGTCCGCCCGGCACGAAACGGGTGATGGTGAAGACGAGCAGGGTGATACCGAGAAACGTCGGAATGATCAAAAGCATCCGGCGTAGGAAATACGACAGCATGGTGGAACCTCGTCCTTGTTGTTCTTTTTTGCGGCCAGTCAAATCCGGTGACGGGCCTGTCCTTCCTGGCATTACGCGCTGGATTGGTTGCCAAACAGCAGACAATCCGCTTGGCCACTGTAAAAGCTCTGCAACAAAAATCAAGTGCAAGGAAATGGAAAACTGGGACAAATGACCCGCTGAGACCAAAAGCACCGAAAAATGACGTTTTTTATCTGAAAAGTGAAAATCAAAACAAAACGCTACTGCTCAACATTATTTTAAAAAATATAAACAGCTGTTTGTTTGAGTTTTGAGTGCCTTTAACTTGTTGATTTGTAATGTTTTTGTTTGTGGCGTGAAATTGAAGGAAAACGATGTCATCTCGACAATTTTATCTGTTATCCCCATGAGAACGGTCAGGTGCAACCCTCATGAAGTTAGTGTTTTATTCTTATTAATGCCAATAAATCAAAATAAGATATAAACGGACAGCACGTTAACTAATAAGTTCATCAAATTTTAATTCAGCGCCATTTATGCCATTTAACAATGTTTTTACATTGCACGGGTTGTTTTTGGCAGAATTATTCACTAATTATGCCGGTCAAAATTAATACACTCCGCTTATTCTACGCCTGACCTCACCATACCCCTGCTCCATTGACGTCGCTAGTCAAAGATTGATAAGCCTTACACATCGCTCCAAAGAGGGCGGTATCAGGAAGCAAACAATAAACAACCAGGAAGGATATAAGCGATGCTTAGGAAGAGCAGAATCTCTGCTGCGATTGCGTTCGCCTTGGCGAGCCTTGCGGCGTCCCCATCCGTATCTGCCGAAGAAGGGCAGAACGTCGAAAAACTGCAGAAAATCAAAGTCACTGGCTCTCGTATCTCTCGGGTTGAAGTTGAGACTGCACAACCTGTGCAGGTGATGAGCAAAGCTGATATCGAAAGAAGTGGTTTAACTTCTGTTGGTGATATTCTGCAGCGTATTCCAGCTATTTCAGGTCAGGCACAAAGTACATCTGTTAACAACGGTGGCAATGGTACGGTTACCGTAAACCTGCGAGGTTTGGGTACGCAAAGAACGTTGGTATTGGTGAATGGCAGACGAATGGTGTATGGCGGCTCTGGCGCGAACTCATCTGTTGACCTGAATACTATTCCTGTTGCAATCATTGAGCGTGTTGAGATCCTTAAGAACGGAGCATCCTCCATCTATGGTGCTGATGCAGTGGGCGGTGTGGTTAACATTATCACCAAGACTGGATTTGATGGGTTTGAGCTGAATGGTCAAATTGGTCAAACCAGTAAATCCGATGCAGAAGCTCACGATGTGAACATGGTTGTCGGCGGTTCAACGGATGTTTCCAACTATGTGTTCTCTGCTGGTCTCGTGGAAGAAAAAGAAGCAATGGCCGGATCCCGCTCTTTTTCAAATGTCGATTATGAGCATGATGGTGAGGGTGGCCAATATATTGGAGGCAGTAGCCGTGTCCCTTGGGGCTATTTCAAAACCAGTCAAGGGGTTCTGACAAAGGGGCCTGAAGGCAGTGCAACCCTTCGGCCATATGATTCTGTTGCTGACGCATATAATTATGCTCCGGCAAACTACTTAAAGACACCAAGCAAACGTTGGTATACGTCCTTCTTTGGAGATCGCTCTCTGGGACAATTGGGGGGGCTGGGTGAAACAAGGTTTTTCTCTGAAGCATCTTATTTAAATCGTCAATCAGATTATTTGTTGGCCGCGACACCATTGGCTTCAGGTACTGATGGTTTGAATCCAATTTCGAAAGATAATGCATTTAATACAACCGGTGAAGATATATCTGACTGGCGGTATCGCACTATTGAAGCCGGTGGTCGAAATCGGATGTTTGACTCATCGACTAGCCGATTGGTATTAGGTTTTGATGGGCAACTTGAAAACTCCTGGACTTGGGATACTGCGTTTGTTTATGGCAAGACCAAAACGACTGAGTCTGAACAAAATGTGTTCATGAAGGACCGCATTAATAATGCCATTGGTGCAACATCTGCTGATGGCAAGCAGTGCCTTGACTCCGGAGGAAAAGTAATAGCTGGTTGTGTGCCTTGGAACTTGTTTGGTGGTGGCTTAAGCCAGGAAGCGCTCAAGTATGCGAGTTTTACCCGTAATGACAATGGCTCAAATGAGCAGCAGTCATTGGAGTTTAACTTGTCTGGTGATTTGCTAGAGTGGCAAGCAGGCACTATCGGATTTGCTACCGGCTATCAGGTACGCAAGGAAAGTGGTGAAACTAATCCAGATGCATTGGTATCCCTGGGTAATGCAACTGGTAATGCAGAAACCGCCACCAAGGGGAGCTATGATGTTAACTCTTTGTATGGCGAGTTGATCGTTCCACTGTTGTCAGATAAGCCTTTTGTAGAGTCCTTGGAAGCGAGTGTCTCTTCACGCTATGATAATTACAGCTCATTTGGTGACAATATCGCAATGGGTTATAGCATTACCTATCGTCCATATAGTGACCTGATGTTGCGTGGTACTTATTCTGATGTGTTCAGAGCGCCGACAATCTCTGATCTGTATAGCGGTAAATCACAGAGCTTTGATCCATTAACTGATCCTACAGGGCAAGATGATGACCCGCAAAAACCAGTTTACTACGGTGGTAATAGCGAGCTAAAACCAGAGCAAGGATATAGTACCTCTTTGGGGGCTGTATATTCCCCTTCGTATATAGAAAATGCATCTCTGACAGTCGATCTCTGGTCGGTTAAACTGGATGACGTCATTGATGTTGTTAATCCTCAGTATATGTTGGATCAGTGTTTTTCTAGTGGCCAGTTCTGCGACAAGATAGATCGCGCGCCAGATGGAAAAATAATGGGGATCGATGCCACCTATGCAAATTTGAATTCGTTGGAAACCAATGGCGTAGATTTTAATGTTAAATATGCCTACGATTTCGATTTTGCAATGCTTGCTGCTAACTGGGAAAACTCATATTTAAAGAAATATGAGGTGACTCAGCCAAATGGTGAAACACTGGATTATGCGGGCACATTTGTTAGCGACCAAATTGGCAACTATTCAAAGTGGCGCTCAACAATGTCACTGGATCTGTTTAATGAAAAAGTGGGAGGGAGTTGGTCTGCTCGTTATATTAAAGGTGTTACTTATACGGCAGATGACATAGATTTTAATGTCCCGAGTATGGTTTACCATGATTTGAATGCGCGTTATCAGGTGACTAAATCCTTGCGTTTGACCACTGGGATTAATAACGTGTTTGACAAAACACCACCACTTATCTTGAATGCGCTGTCAGCGAATACAGATACCGTTACTTATGATGTGCTCGGTAGAACTTATTACCTGAGAGCGAACTACAAGTTCTAATCAACCCTGTTGATATACAACCTCAGCCGGCCCGGTCGGGCCGGCTGTGCCCAACGTCCAAGGAAGTTACGGAGATAGGGTAATCCTATGAAGACAAGGACCATTACAATGAAGAAAGCGCTCCTTGGCAGCCTGGTTTCGGCCGCCTTGTTGACCAGCTTCAATCTGAGTGCCGCCACTGCCGGTCAGGCCGTGGACGCTCAAGCCGCCACCGACAACGCATCCAAAGTTTCCCAGCAGAAGATCGACAGCTATGCCGAATCTGCCGAATCCGCATTGGCCCAGTACAAGGCCGCCCTGCGTCAGGTCGACAGTCTGCGCACCTACAACGAGCAGGTGAGCAAGATGGTCGAGTCCCAGAGTGCCGAGCTGGCGTCGATGCAAAAGCAGATCGCCCAGATTGATCAGACCAGCACCGAAGTGGTGCCCTTGATGCTCAAGATGATCGACTCCCTCGAGCAGTTTGTGTCACTGGATCTGCCGTTCCAGAAGGTCGAGCGCGAGGACCGCGTGGCGGCTCTGACCGACCTGATGAACCGGGCCGATGTCACCATCTCCGAGAAATACCGCAAGATCCTGGAAGCCTACCAGATCGAGGAGGGCTTCAGCCGCACCATCGAGGCCTACAAGGCGAGCCTGGACAAGGATGGCAGCGAGAAGACCTACGAGTTCCTGCGCGTTGGCCGTATCGCACTGCTTTACCAGTCCCCGGATGGTCAGGAGACCGGCATGTGGAACAAGCAGACCCGCCAGTGGGAAGAGTTGCCCCAGGAGTATCGCAGTGCGGTTGAACAGGGCCTTCGCATCGCCAAGAAGCAGGCGCCTCCCGCGCTGATCAAGCTGCCGGTTCAAACTGCGGAGAAAGCATCATGAAAGGAATCAAACTTGCTATTGCCTCCCTGATTGCGGGAGCAACCCTGGTCACCCTGCCGGTGACCGCCGCCGAAAAACCGGTGGATCTCAATGCGCTGCTGAACCAGGTCAAGGCCTCCAGCCTGAGCGAATCCCAACTCAACAAGGAGCGGGAAGCCCGCTTCCTGGCTGACAAGAACGAGCAGGGGGCGCTGCTGGCCAAGGCCAAGGCCGAGCTGGCTGCCGAAACCGCCAAGGGCGAGCAGCTCAAGGCGACCTTTGATGCCAATGACAAGCAGCTGACCGAATTGACTGAAACCCTGCGCCAGCGTTCCGGCAACATGGGCGAGATGTTTGGTGTGCTGCGTCAGTTCGCCGGTGAGTTCAAGGGGATCTTCAATGCCTCCGCCCGTCGGGTCGAGCATCCGGAGCAATCGGCCCTGTTGACCCGTATGGCCGAGAGTAAAGAGCTCCCCTCCAGCGACGATCTGGAAGCGTTCTGGACCACCACCCTCAGCCGCATGGTGGACGGTGGCAAGGTGAGCCAGATCCCGGCGACCGTGGTTTACGGCGAGGGCAACCAGGCCGAGAAGACCGTCACCCAGATCGGCGAGTTCAACACTGTCTCCGAAGGCAAGTACCTCACCTTCGTGTCGGAGACCGGTAAATTCGAGCAGCTCTCCCGTCAACCGGAGAAGAGCGTGCTGGCTCCCATCGCCGAGTTTGAACAGGGTGGTGACGGGGTCAAGCCCATCTTTATCGACCCGTCTCGCGGCGTGATCCTCTCCCTGCTGGTGCAGTCACCGACCCTCAAGGAGCGTATCGATCAGGGTGGTTCCGTGGGTTATGTGATCCTGGCATTGGGGGTCATAGGTACCCTGCTGGCCATCTTCTGCGGTATCCGCCTGTCGCTGATCGGCTCGTCCATGCGCAAGCAGCTGAAATCCGATCAGATCATCAAGGGCAACCCCATTGGTGACATGCTGGGGGCCTACCAGAGTCATCGCGGTGACAACATCGAGGATCTGGAGTCCAAGCTCGACGAGATCATCCTGCGCAACGTGCCCAAGTTCGAGAAGGGCATCAGCATCATCAAGCTGATCGCTTCCGTCGCGCCGCTGCTGGGGCTGCTCGGTACCGTAGTGGGGATGATTGCCACCTTCCAGGCCATCACATTGTTCGGTACCGGCGATCCCAAGCTGATGGCGGGCGGTATCTCCGAGGCGCTGGTGACCACCATGCAGGGTCTGGTCGTCGCGGTGCCCATGTTGTTCCTCTACACCATTGTGCAGACCCAGAGCCGTCGTCTGATCCAGGTGCTGGAAGAGCAGAGCGCCGGTTTCGTCGCCCGTTATCAGGAACGTCTGCACGCTTCCAAAGCCGCAGCGTAAGGAGTCACCCATGTGGTTCTGGTTGATTGAAGAAGTCGAGTCGGTCCGCCGGTTTTTGGGATTGGGGGGCGATGTACTGGTCGCCCTGTTCTTCCTGACCCTGATGATGTGGGCCCTGTTGCTGGAGCGCTGGTTCTACTTCATGGCGGTCTACCCCAAGCAGGTTAAGCAGACCAAGGCTACCTGGCTGGCCCGCACTGATCATCTCTCCTGGTCTGCCAAGCAGATCCGGCGCGAGCTGGTCTCTCGGGTTGCCATGGCGGTGGACAAGGGGATGCCGGTCATCAAGGTGCTGATCGCTCTCTGCCCGTTGATGGGGCTGCTGGGCACTGTGGTGGGGATGGTGCAGGTGTTTGACACCCTGGCCATCACCGGCACCGGTTCGCCGCGGGCGATGGCATCGGGGATCTCCAAGGCAACGGTACCGACCATGGCGGGCATGATCGCCGCCCTTTCCGGCCTGTTTTTTGTCAACCAGCTCGATCACAAGGCCAAACTGGCGGTGCAAAAGCTGGAAGACAACCTGAAACACGGTTGATGCAGGATGCATACCCCCGGCGAGGCATGGCCTGCCGGGGGCACAGAACAAGCAAGGAGTTTCTGCTATGAGAAAACGTTACAGCGACAGCGGTGCTGACGAGGCGGCTATCGATTTGACCCCCATGCTGGACATAGTGTTCATCATGCTGATCTTCTTCATCGTCACCACCTCCTTCGTCAAGGAGTCCGGTGTCGAGATCAACCGTCCCAGTGCCAGCACGGCCGAGACGGTGAAGAAGGGCAATATCATGGTCGCGGTGCGCGAAAACGGTCAGGTCTGGGTCGACAAGCGGGTGGTCGAGGTGGGGGCGGTACGCGCCAACATCGAGCGGCTGCGGGCCGAAAACCCGGAGAGCGCCGTGGTGATCCAGGCCGATAACGAATCCCGTTCCGGTCTGGTGGTGCAGGTCATGGATCAGATCCGCATGGCCGGTGTCCAGAACATCTCCATCGCGGCAGACAAGAGCAGCTGATGCCGGAGAGAGACCTATGAGATACCTGATATCGTTGGCGGTCTCCTGTGTGGTGGTGTTCTTTCTGTTTCTGGGAATGAACAAGCTGATCACACCGGATCACCGGGAGCTGGTGGAGAAGGAGGACGTCAGCATGACCGATTTCATCCGCCTCAAGCCCCAGGAGACCCTGCAAGAGAAACAGCGGGAGCTGCCCAAACCGCCGCCGCCCAAGCGTCCGCCGCCGCCTCCCGAGATGGAGGTGGCCAGCACGGATCGGCCGAAGATGGATAGCGCGCCGATGGACATGCCCAAGCTCGACATCCCGGTCAACATCGGTGGTGGCAACGCGCTGGGTGCCTACAGCACCGGTGGCGGTGGTGGCGGCGTCGGTGGCAACAATGGTGCCATTCCGCTGGCCACCTTCGAGCCCATGATGCCCCGCAAGGCGGCACTGGCTGGACTGGCCTCCGGCAAGGTGCTGGTGGAGTTCACCGTCACCGAGCGCGGCACCGTCAGCAACGTGCGGATCGTCAAGGAAGAGCCGCGCAGTTATGACCTCGGCAAAGAGGCGCGCAAAACCATCGCCAAGTGGACGTTCAAACCGGCCATGGTGGATGGCAAGCCGCAGGCGAGCCGTATGCAGCAAGAGATCGAGTTTGCGGTCAACTAAGGAAGGTGGCGATGAACAAGTTACACAAGATGATCCTCGCCCCGGTCGCCATGGCGGTGCTGCTTAGCACCGCCAGTTGGGCAGCCGAGCAGCCGACCCTGTCGGATCGGGCCTATCGGGCGGTCAACAAGGCGCAGGAGCTGATCACTGACAAGCAATACGGTTTGGCGAATGCCAGATTGCAGGAGGCACTCTCCAGCGTGGGTGATCGGGTCTACGACAAGGGAGTCATATTGCAGACGCTCGGTTTCGTAGCCGCCCAGCAGGAGAAATACGGTCAGGCGACCAAGTACTTTGCCGATGCCATCGCGACAGGCGGCCTGCCGCCACCGGTGGCCCAGCAGGTGCGCTACAACCTGGCCCAGCTCTATATGGCTGAGGGTAATTATCAGGGCTCGATCAAGACCATGAAGGAGTGGTTTGCCAACCAGGGCAAGGATGACAAGCCCAACTCCCATGCCTATATCACGCTGGCCAACGCTCACGTGCAGCTCAAGCAGTACCGTGACGCGATCCCGGCGGTGGATCAGGCGATCAAGCTGTCGGCAGGTAAAGCGCCGGAGTCCTGGTATCTGCTGAAGATGGGCGCTCACTACGAGCTGAAACAGTACAAACCGGCGACCGAGGTGCTGACCTCTCTGGTCAACATGTTCCCGGAGAAGAAGAAGTACTGGACCCAGCTGTCGGCCATGCATATGCAGGCAGGCAACGATGCCAAGGCGCTGGCGGCGCTGGAATCGGCCTACAACCTCGGCATGTTGACCGAGGCCGCCGAGCTGCAGCGCCTCGCCAACTACCTCGCCTTCACCGGCATTCCCCATCGCGCCGCACGGGTGATGGAGAAGGGGATGAAGGACGGGGTGATTGAGCAGAGCGCCAGCAACTACAAGACCCTGGCCAACTACTGGCATCAGGCCAAGGAGCTGGATCCGGCCATCGACACCCTGGCCAAATCCTACCAGCTGGCCCCGAGCGCCGAATTGCAGCTGAAAATGGCGCGCATGATGATCCAGAGCAAGCGCTATCAGGATCTGGTGGCGCTGGCCGCCAAACCGGCAGCCAATGCCAATGGTGAACAGCGTGCTGATCTCAAGTTCCTGACCGGGGTCGCCTATTTTGAGCAACAAAAGCCGAAGGAGGCCCTCAACGCCTTCACCCAGGCGGCTCAGAATGGCAACGTTAGTGGTCGGGCATCTCCGTGGATCAGCTTCCTCAAAGAGCAGAATGGCACCGGAGAGGCAGCCGTCCAGTAATTCCAATGACAACTACCTGTAGTCCCTTTTATGGTTGCCTGGTGGCTCCATTAACCGCTCTTCGGAGCGGTTTTTTTATGGTGGCTGCCAGCACCGGCGGGTAGCCGACGCACGGTTTTATCCCTCTTCATCCCAATAAAGAGCCTCCGTCGACATTGGTCTATCTCTCCCGGTGTGACAAACGTTTTGGCTAGGGCTGCAACCGTGAAGCAAGGTGGCGCTGCGCTGTGGTTGACGGGGGCTGGAGTGGCTCGCTGCCAGGCGGGCCGTGCCATTCATCTTTCACTCAGCTGCGACTTGCCAGTGTGGCTTTTGCCCTGTTGATAAGCGTCACATCGAAAACGGCTACTTTTAACAAGAAAAGCAACATATGGAAGTTGAAATTTTGGCCGACTCAGGAAAGAATGCGCGCTCGGTTATTGGCGTCGTGGGGCAGGTTGACCCGCCACCGGCAGACCGAGGATGAGACGGCCCCCGGCCCATTTGGTACAGGAAACCACACAGGAATTTTATGAATCCCCTTCGCACTGCCGCTTCGGCCCTTTTATGCACATTTGCGCTGGTCAGCCAGCAGGCTGCCGCCGTCGAGTACCGTCTGCCTGCGGCCAACAGCCGCCTGATCGGTGAAAACCAGGAATACGTGGTGCCTGCGGACAACCGTCCGCTGGAGCAGATCGCTGCTGACTTCCAGCTGGGTCTGACCAACATCATGGAAGCCAACCCGGGCGTTGATCCCTATCTGCCGAAAGCGGGTAGCACCCTGATCATCCCCCACCAGCTGATCCTGCCCAACGCGCCCCGCGAAGGGATCGTCATCAACGTTGCCGAGATGCGTCTCTACTACTACCCGAAAGGGAAGAACGTGGTGGAAGTGCTGCCCATCGGCATCGGTCAGCTGGGGGTAAACACCCCGGAGAACTGGATCACCAAGGTAGAGCGCAAACGCGCCAACCCGACCTGGACCCCGACCGAGAACATCCGTCGTCGCTATGCCGCCCAGGGCAAGACTCTGCCGGCAGTATGGCCAGCCGGTCCGGATAACCCCATGGGTCTGCACGCCCTCTACATCGGCAACCTCTATGCCATTCACGGTACCAATGCCACCTTCGGTATCGGTCTGCGGGTGAGCAGCGGTTGCGTGCGTCTGCGTGCTGACGACATCAAGTATCTGTTCGACAACGTGCCGGTCGGCACCCGCGTCCAGTTCGTCAACCAGCCGGTCAAGACCACGGTCGAGCCGGATGGCGGTCGCTACATGGAAGTACACGAGCCGCTGTCGCGCACCGAGGAGGAGTTCAACTCCACCGCCTCCGTGCCGCTCCCGATGACACCGGCTATCACCCGTTTCATCGCCCACGCCGAGTCTGACTCCAACGTGGTCAAGCAGGTGCTGGAACAGCGTACCGGTATGCCGACCCGTCTCAATCCCTGATTGAGCAAGTTGGCGGTGCTGCTGGCACTCGTAAAATAAAGAAAACGGCGACCATCTGGTCGCCGTTTTTTATGGGGCATTCGCCGCTTGCTTACTGCACACAGACCGGGCAGAAGGCGTAGGTGCCTTGCGGATCGTTGAAGCGGGTGAGCGGGTCGAGACTGCGGTTCACTTCCACCAATGCCTTGCCAAATCCAGCCGGCAGCCAGCTTTGCAACTGGGGGGCCAGCACTTGAGCACTGCTGTCAAACAGCTGGCGCAGGAACTTGTCCTTGGTGGACTCCTCCTGCTCGATGGGGGTCACCTGCCACTCTTTGAGGTTGGCCAGTTCGGCGGCTGCCTTGATGGCGTCATCCAGATTGCCGAACTCGTCCACCAGCCCCAGGGCCTTGGCATCTTCGCCGGTCCAGACTCGGCCTTCGGCCGCTTTTTCGGCCTCTTCCGGGCTCAGACCACGGCCCTTGCTGACCAGACCGATGAAGCGCTGGTAGGTATCCTCCACACTCAGCTGGATGGCCTGACCGACGTGATCCGGCAGGGCGCGGGTCGGGCCGACGCCGACGTAATCTGTGGTGCCAACCCCGTCGGTATGCACCCCGAACTGGGCCAACGCCTTGTCGATGGTGGCGAACATGCCGAATACCCCGATGGAGCCGGTGAGGGTGGTCGGGGAGGCGAAGATCTTGTCCGCATCGGCGGAGATCCAGTAGCCACCGGAGGCGGCATAGCTGCCCATGGAGACCACTACCGGTTTGCCAGCCTGTTTCAGAGCCAGCAGCTCGGCGCGGATCTGCTCGGCGGCGAAGGCGCTGCCGCCGGGGCTGTCAACCCGCAGGACCACGGCTTTAACCTTGTCATCGCGGCGGGCATCGGCCAGCAGGTCGGAGAGGCTATCACCGCCGATGGTACCGACAGGTTGGACGCCATCCATGATGGCGCCGCTGGCGACCACCAGACCCACCTCATCCTTGCCGCTCTGGGGATATTGTTCCGGAATGGCAGCCAGATACTCTTTCAGGCCGACCCCTTTCCAGCCGTGATCGTCCGCTTCACCCACCTCTTTAATGACCGCCTGGGTCATCTCGTCGCGGGTGGCCAGCTGATCCACCAGACCGTTGTCGAGGGCGTAGTTGGCGGCATTGCCACCGGCCTTGCGCAGCAGCTCGAGGAAGCGCTCCTTGCCCGGTGCGACCGCATCGGGTTCGATCTCCCGCTGCTCGGCGACATCAGCCACATAGGATTGCCACAGCTGATCCAGCCAGCGCTGGTTCGCCTCTTTGCTCTCGGGGGACATCTCGTCGCGGGTATAGGGTTCGACGAAGGATTTGTAGGTGCCGACCTTGAACACGTGCGGGGTGATATTGAGCTTCTCCAGCGCTGACTTGAAGTAGGTCTGGTAGACCCCAAGCCCCTCGATCACCACGGCGCCGCTCTGGTTGAGCAGCACGTGATCGGCGTGGGCCGCCAGCAGGTACTGGCCCTGAGTGTAGAAGTCGGCCATGGCGATCACCGGTTTGCCGCTCTCCCGGAAGGAGTCGATGGCACTCGCCACCTCCTGCAGTTTGGTGAAGTTGGCTCCCTGCAGCCCTTGTGGCTTGATCACCAGCGCCTTGATGCGCTCGTCATCCTTGGCACTCTTGATGGCCCACAGCAGGTCGGAGAGAACGATCTCGCTCGGCTGTTCGTCGCTGCTGTCCATCTGGCGCAGCAGTTGTACGGTGGGATCTGTCTGGGAGCGTTGCTCCACCAGCACGCCGTTGAGATTGAGGGTTAGCGCCCCTTCGATGGGCGCCTTGGGGGCCTCTTTCTGGCTGACGCTGAAGACGATGACCAGCACTACGATGAGAAACAGCAGATTGACCAGCATCAGCCGGGTGAAATTGAGCAGGCGCCACAGGCTGCGGAACAACCAACCCAGACCTTTGAAAATAGACATAGTCGCGTTATCGCCCTGTTAATGGGTAGAGAAGAGCCATTATTAACCAGTTGCGGGCGAAATTGCCATTTCCGACTGGCGGATCCCGCCTATCTTCGTTCAGGGCACGGCTGTTCGCTGAAAAATTGTCCAAACATTTGTTTGAAAAAGAATTTTCGATTCTTTACTCTAGCCTCAGTTTGATAACAAAAAATTAACTGGAGGCATCGTGAGCCGCTATCCGACCCTGCTGACCCCGCTCGACCTTGGTTTTACCCAGCTGCGCAACCGCGTATTGATGGGCTCCATGCATACCGGCCTCGAAGAGGAGAAGGGCGGTTTTGACAAGCTGGCCGCCTTTTATGCCGATCGCGCCCGTGGTGGCGTTGGCCTTATCGTCACCGGCGGTATCGCCCCCAATCTGCGCGGGCGGCTGGTGCCTCACGGTTCCCAGCTGAGCTTCCCCTGGCAGGTGAGCAAGCACAAGAAGGTGACCAGCGCCGTGCATCAGGAGGGGGGCAAGATAGCGCTGCAGATCCTCCATGCCGGTCGCTACGCCTATCATCCGTTCAGTCTGGCGCCGAGCGCCCTCAAGGCCCCCATCTCCCCGTTCAAACCGCGCGCCATGAGCGAGCGGCAGATCCGCGGCACCATTCGCGACTTCGCGGCTACAGCAGCGTTGGCCAAGGCGGCCGGTTATGACGGCGTCGAGGTGATGGGCTCGGAAGGCTATCTCATCAACCAGTTCATCTGCGAGCGTACCAACAAACGCACGGACGGCTGGGGCGGCAGCAGCGAAAACCGGATGCGCTTTCCGGTGGAGATTGTCCGCGCCATCCGCGAGCGGGTCGGCACCGATTTCATCATTATCTTCCGCCTCTCCATGCTGGATCTGGTGGAGCAGGGCTCGACCTTGGAAGAGGTGATTGCCCTTGGCAAAGCGCTGGAAGCGGTGGGGGTGACCCTCATCAACACCGGTATCGGTTGGCACGAAGCGCGTATTCCCACCATCGCCACCAGCGTGCCGCGCGGCGCCTTCAGCTGGGTGACCGCCGAGCTGAAAAAACACCTCAAGGTGCCGCTTATCACTACCAACCGGATTAACACCCCAGAGGTGGCAGAGCGGATTCTGGCGGGGGGCGAGGCGGATATGGTCTCCATGGCGCGCCCCTTCCTGGCGGATCCCGAATTTGTCATCAAGGCGGCCGAGAACCGGGCGGATGAGATCAACACCTGCATCGCCTGCAACCAGGCCTGCCTTGACCATGTGTTCAAGCAGAAGCGCGCCTCCTGTCTGGTCAATCCCCGCGCCTGTTTCGAGACCGAGCTGACCTTTGGCCGCGTGCCCCAGCCCAAGAAGCTGGCGGTGGTGGGGGCGGGCCCCGCCGGGCTGGCGTTTGCCTGCTACGCTGCCGAGCGCGGTCATCAGGTGAGCCTGTTCGATCAGGCCAGCGAAATCGGCGGCCAGTTCAACTTCGCCAAGCAGATCCCGGGCAAGGAGGAGTTTCACGAAACCCTGCGCTATTTCGCCAAACGGCTGGAGAAGTGCGGCGTCGAGCTCTATCTCGGCCAGCGTCAGAGTGCCGAGAGCCTGCTCGGCGGCGGTTTTGACGAGGTGATCCTCGCTACCGGTATTCGTCCGCGCACCCCCAATATTCCGGGCATCGAGCATGCCAAGGTGATGAGTTATCTCGACGTATTGCGGGATCACAAACCGGTCGGCCAGAAGGTGGCGGTGATCGGTGCCGGCGGCATCGGCTTCGATGTAGCTGAGTATCTGGTAGAGAAGAAAGTGGAGATGGATGCCGATGGGCACCGTGATCACTGGCTCAAGGAGTGGGGCATCGACAAACAGCTTGGCGAGCGTGGTGGCCTCACGGCTCCTGAAATCGACGCCCCCGAGCGCCAGATCTGGCTGCTCCAGCGCAAGGAGAGCAAGGTGGGTGACGGCCTTGGTAAGACCACCGGCTGGATCCACCGTACCGTGCTCAAGAACCGCAAGGTGCAGATGCTCTCCGGGGTGCAATATCTGGGGATCGATGACGAGGGCTTGCACATTCAGGTGGGCGAGAGCAAGCAGTGTCTGCCGGTGGATCAGGTGATCGTCTGCGCCGGGCAGGAGCCCCTTAAAGAGCTGCAGGCCGGGTTGCAGGCGGCAGGCAAGCCGGTGCATATCATCGGTGGAGCCGACGTGGCTGCCGAGCTGGATGCCAAGCGCGCCATCAGGCAAGGGGCCGAGCTGGCTGCGATCATCTAGCCAGCTGTGCCATCCTGCCCTTTATAGTGCGATAAACCCCTGAGCCTCAGGGGTTTTCTTCATTCGGTGCTGTGCTAAGGTAGCGCCATCATTGCCCCAGAGAAGGAATTGCCCATGGATGCCCTCACCCTGTTGCTCAATCGCCACTCCTGTGGCCGTCTCGCCGATCCCGCCCCGAGCGGTGAGGTGCTCGACAATATCCTCAAGGCGGGTCTGCGCGCGCCGGATCACGGCACCCTGACTCCCTGGCAGTTCATTCTGTTTGAAGGGGAGGGGCGCGAGCGGCTGGGCAAGCTGCTGGCCGAGGCGGCCCGTGCTCGTGGCGAAGATGAAGAGAGCATCAAGAAGTGCAGCGAAGCGCCGCTGCGGGCGCCCTTGGTCGTCGCCGTGGCAACCCGTTATCAGGATCATCCCAAGGTGCCGAAACTGGAGCAGGAGCTCTCTGCCGGTTGTGCCCTAATGGCGATGCAGATGGCGGCGCAGGCGCAGGGCTTCAACGGTATCTGGCGCTCCGGCTGGTTTATCTTCGATGAGCAGATCAACAAAGGATTGGGACTGGCGGCAGAGGATCAGCTGGTGGGTTTCCTCTATCTCGGTACCCCCATGCTGGAAGCGCGTAAACTGCGCGAGCTGCCCATCGATGAGTTTGTCCGCCGTTTCTGACTTTTCGGCCACGTTGCGGTTGAGAGAAGCAAAGCCTCGAGAAATCGGGGCTTTTCTGTTTAACCGTGAATAGTAACCAGAGAAATTGGGGAAAATAAATGGGTCAAAGAGGCTTCGCGCGCCATAGCAGGTAATTATTTAAATAGTGCGATGTACCTCGCAATCCTGTTGTATTTCACTATGTAAAACGTTTGCGCATTCGCTAATATCTCCCTGCCAGTTTAGAAGGGCACTCCTTCTAATTTTTCTGCGATGAGAGTCGCAATTCCGTAGCACCTTTTAACAGCCCAACGTCTTCGTGACATTGGGCTTTATTTTTTATGGGGTGTCGGGGCTGTTGTGAACTGATGGCGGCATCAAGATGCAGCCAGGTTGGCAGCCTTATGCCCTGTTTTTGGCTGGCAGGATCCGGGCAGGGTTGCCGACTACCCGAGCTCCGGCCGGTACATCTTTGGTGACTACGGCGCCCGCGCCGACGATCGCCTCCCGCCCTATGGTGACGCCAGGCAGCAAGATGGCGCCGCCCCCAATCCAGACCTTGTCTTCAATGGTGACCGCAGCGCCGTCTCTGTGCCCTGAATCCGTTTGTCGGCCTCCAGTGCATGGGCTGCGGTATAGATCTGCACGTTTGGCCCAATCATCACGTTGGCTCCGATGCGGATGGGGGCATTGTCCAGCAGGGTCGCCCCCATATTGATGTAGGAGTCCTTGCCCAGGTGGATGTGTCGGCCATAGGTGCAGTAGAGGGGCGGGCAGATAAAGGCAGTCTCTGCCAGTTCGCCAATCAGCTCCGCCAGTAGTGCCCGCTGCTCTGTCTCCTCTTCCGCCTGATTGAAACGGCGATAGCGCCGTGCCGCCTCCCGGCGCAACTGGACCAGCTCGGATGCCATGCAGTTGTACGGTTGGCTGCTAATCATCTTCTGGTATTCGATCATGAAGGTTGCTTTCCTTTATCTGCCAGGGATTTGGATATTGGCGCCAATACTGCAGAAGTAACGTGATCATCCACCCGATATGGGCAGAACCAGGTTGGCAGGTCTGCCTTCGGCAAAGGCCAGCACATTCTCGAACGCCACGCGAAAGTAGAGTTCGTAGCTGTTTTGCTCCACATAGCCGAGATGAGGCGTCGCCAAGACGTTGGGCAGGCGCAGCAGGGGTTCGCTTTCCTGTGTCGCCGGCTCGATGTCAAATACATCGAGCGCGGCCCGTTTTCCAGGATGGGTACTTAGCTCTGCATAGAGGGCGCCCGGCTCGATAAGTTCGGCACGGCTGGTATTGACCAGCAGAGAGTCAACTTTCATGTGGGCCAGGTCTGCGTGAGTAACAGCGCCGCGGGTTGCCTTGCTCAGGCGCAGATGCAGCGTGAGGATATCGGCTTGACTGAAGAGAGCCTCCTTGCTGGAGGCGCAGGCATAGCCATCCAGCTCGGCCTGCCTGCGCGAAGCCTCACTGCCCCATATCAGTACCGACATGCCAAATGCCTTGCCATAGCGGGCGATCCGCTGGCCTATCTTGCCGTAACCCCAGATGCCGAGCGTCAGCCCATGCAGCGTGCGTCCCAAACTGAGGTCACCAGATTGCTGCCATTGGCCTTGGCTTAACGCCTGGCTGTAAGCAGGTATATGACGGGAGGCTGCCATGATGAGCGCCCAGCAGAGCTCGGCGGGAGCAATAGGGCTGCCGATCCCTTCTGCCACGGCAACGCCGTACTGCTGGCATAGTGCCGGGTCGATATGCTGGCTGACGTTGCCGGTCTGGCTGATGAGTTTAAGGGTGGGAAGCTGTATCAGCAGCTGTTCGTCGATGCGGGTACGCTCGCGGGTCAGCACCAGTGCTTCCATTCCTTCCAGCAGGGCTGCAAGGCGCGTTGTATCGGGTTCGCTCTGGTTGAGGATGGTGACGTCATGACCCGCCAGCAGGGCAAAGCAGGGGAGGTGGCGCACCTGATCCTGATAGTCATCCAGAATGGCAATCCGCATAAGAAATCCTTCTCGGTTGCGTTGGCTCGGACCGCTATCTTACCGGAATAAATGCGTCTGTTGTTTTCAAATGAACACAGTCAGAAGGGAGTGCAATCAAGCCTATGTCCACGGATCGGGAATAGCCCGGCAGGCCAAAACTATCAGGGCCCCCGAACGGGAGCCCTGATAGTACGAGGTTGGCGTCTATGTTGCCCGCGCTTAGCCGTGCTTGCGGCCGGAGAGGCGGCACCACTCCTCCTTGACGGCTGTCGGATCCATCTCGAACCACTGGCCGTAGATAGTTTCCAGTTCCGGGGCCTGACTTTCCAGCACGCCGGAGAGGGCCATCAGGCTGCCCTGCTTGCCGTGGCCAGCGATAAGTGGAGCCAGTTCGCGCAGCGGGCCGGCCAGGATGTTGGCGACCACCACGTCCGCTTCGACATCTTGTGGCTGGTCGGCTGGCAGATAGAGCTCAATCTGGTCGGCGACGCCGTTGCGCGCGGCGTTGTCGCGGCTGGCCTGAATGGCCTGTGGGTCGATGTCGATGCCGATGACGCGGGCGGCACCCAGTTTCAGGGCGGCGATGCCGAGAATGCCGGAGCCACAGCCAAAATCGACCACGGTTTTACCGGTCAGATCCAGCCCGTCCAGCCACTGCAGGCAGAGAGCTGTGGTGGGGTGGGTACCGGTACCGAAGGCCAGACCCGGATCCAGCATGACGTTGACCGCATCGGGGTTCGGCACATCGCGCCAGCTCGGGCAGATCCAGAGGCGCTCGCCAAACTGCATCGGGTGGAAGTGATCCATCCACTCGCGCACCCAGTCCTTGTCTTCCAGCTGCTCGACCTTGTAGCCGACATTTTCGCCGAAGATCTGCTGGAAGAAGGCGATGGTGGGAGCCGGATCGGTTTCGGCATCGAACAGACCCATCACTTCGGTCTCGCCCCAGAGCGGGGTTTCACCGGGCATGGGTTCGTAGACGGGCACATCCTTGGCATCCATAAAGGTCACAGCCTGGGCTCCACGCCCCAGCAGCATGTTGCTCACCTTGTCTGCGGTCTTGGCAGTGGCGTTGATTCGAATTTGTATCCAGGGCATGGCGTCGACTCTTCATAAATGTGAAACCGCGAGATTCTACCATCATGGGGCAGTGCTGTCGTGGTTTGCCCATGACGTGGAGGGATTCGGGGGCTTTTGCCGGATTGGCACGGTTCCTGTATTGCTCTATGCAAGCGAAGACGACCGGTTTTCGCTGAACGCTTTGCTCAAGTTCCGTCATCTTTCACTGCCACCCTCGGGTGGCATTTTTTTATCTGCACTTGTTTGCCTGGTAAACAGTCTGCCAGACAAAAAAAGAGCAAGGTTGGCACCTTGCTCAAGGACGGGCTGACGCCGTTTTGGCGCATTCATGCTGCTGTTGGCACGCCAGATGCAAAGACTAATATGTCCTGCATAAGGATATGTGTGTGATTGTTACCCCAATGTTCAGGTATTCAGGCCATTTCTCGCGAAATGGCCTCTTTTTTGGCTGATTGTCGGATGTTGGCCTGCCACAGGCTGTCATGAGTGCCGCTGATTGTGCCCGTTTGGGGCATCTCCTTGGTGAACTTATCCCATCATGGTGCGTTGGAGGGCTTAGTTGGCAAAGCCGCTCATGTCGATCACCAGCTTGCCTACCATGCGGCCCGCTTCCACCTCGGCATGGGCCTGAGCCAGCGTGATCGGGGTCAGCGAGGGGATGGTTCTGGTCAGGGTGGTCTGCAATACCCCTTCATCGACCAGTGCCGCCACCCGGCCGAGCAGGTGGTGCTGTTCGATCATGTCCGGCGTCTGGAACAGGGAGCGGGTGAACATGAACTCCTGGCTGAAGGTGACACTCTTGCTTTTGAGCAGGGAGAGATCCCACCGCTCGCTCGATTCGGCGATGGTGCAGATATGGCCAAACGGGCGGATCAGCCCTGCCATGGTGGCCCAGTGTTCGGCGGTGGCGTTGGTGCAGAAGATGGCATCGACCTGGGTGATGCCAAGGGCGGTCAGCTCCTCCTGCAACTTGTGGTGGTTTACGACCTGATGGGCGCCCATCTCGAGGCACCACTCGCGGCTCTCGGGGCGGGAGGCGGTAGCAATCACCTCCATGTCGGTGAGCTGGCGGGCCAGCTGGATGGCGATGGAACCCACGCCACCGGCGCCGCCGATGATCAGCAGTTTGCCACGGCTCTCGCGGGTAAGAGCGAAGCGCTCGAACAGGGTCTCCCAGGCGGTGATGGCGGTGAGCGGCAGGGCAGCGGCCTCCACATCGCTCAAGCTGGTGGGGGCGATGGCGGCGATGCGCTCATCCACCAGTTGCAGGGCGCTGTTGCTGCCCGGACGGCTGATATCGCCGGCATACCAGACCCGGTCGCCCGCCTTGAACAGGGTGACTTCGCTGCCGGTGGCGATCACTTCCCCCACCGCATCCCAGCCCAGTACCCGGGGCGAGCTTTCAATTTTGGCCTTGGGGGAGCGCACCTTGGTATCCACCGGATTGACGGAGGTGGCGGTGACCCGCACCAGCAGATCCCGCGGGCCCGGAACCGGATCGGGCAGGTTGGCGGCGATGAAGCAGTCGGGGTGGTCGCTTGGCAAATAGTGAGTCAGGGCAATGGCTTTCATGGTTTTTCCTTTCAAATCGCTGTGTTCGGGATTGCCACTCACTCTAGTCTGGTTGATTATCAAGATTAAGATGGGTAATCGGTAAAGACTGTTTGAATATATGAACAATGTCGATCTGGAGTTGATGGGGCTGTTTGCCACCGTGGTGGAGCAGGGGAGCTTTACCCGAGCCGCCGAGCTGCTTGGTATGCCCAAGTCATCGGTGAGCCAGAAGATCTCGCGGCTCGAATCCCAGCTCGGGGTGCGGCTGTTGCAGCGCACCACCCGCAGGTTGAGCCTGACGCCGCAGGGGGAGCTCTATGTGGAGCACTGTCAGGGGCTGCTGGCACTGGCTCGCAGCGCCAATCTGGCGATGGCACGGCTGCGCTCGGCCCCGGCGGGGCGGGTGCGGATCACCGCCCCCGAGGCGACCGGCACCCTGCTGCTTGGCCGGATCCTCGCCGAGTTTCGCGCCCTCTATCCCGAAGTGGTGCTGGAGTTGACCCTGAGTGACGAACAGCTCGATCTGGTGGGGGAGGGTTACGATCTGGCGCTGCGGGCGGCGCCGCTGAAAGACTCCAGCCTCATCTGTCGGCGCATCGGTCAGGTGGCACGCCATCTGGTGGCCGCACCTGCCTATCTGGCGGCCCACGGCATGCCGCAACAGCTGAGCGAGCTGGGCCGGTATGCCTGTCTGGTGCACTCGGCCATGCCGGTGTGGCCATTGCAAGAGGGAGGCTGGCGGCCGCAGGGGGCCTGTGTCAGCAACAGCTTGCTGGCGCTGCGGGAGATGGCACTTCATGACGGGGGGATTGCCCTGTTGCCCCACCATGTCTGTGAAGGGGATTTGGCGGCGGGGCGATTGCAGAAGGTGTTGCCGGATCAGCCCATTCCGGCCAACCCGTTCTACCTAATCTATCCGAGTCGGGAGCATCTGGCCCCCGCCCTGCGCACCCTGATGGATTTCGTGGCCGAGCGGTTGCCGTTTGCCTGAGTTACCAACTGCTCTGGCTGGCCGACTCCTGATTGGGTTTGAGGCCGAGGGGGACCGATTGGCGTTCCGCCAGCATGCGGATCTGCCCTTCAATCAGGCTGGCGCTGGGGCCCAGCACCAGCACCAGCTGGTGGTTGTTGAGCTGGATCCAGGAGAGGCAGCCCAGGCCCAGCAGGCGAGATTCATCCACCAGTGAAATATCGCGCACCCGCAGGCTGAGGCGGGTGATACAGACACTCATCGCCACCAGATTGTCCATCCCGCCCAGCACCTTGAGGTACTGGATCGCCAGCATCTGCGGGTCGGAGGGGGCAACGCTGGCAAGGCGCGGATGCTCCACTGCGATGGGCTTGCTCGGCATGCTGAGGGGGGCGCGCTCCAGCAGTTGATAGAACAGCAGGGTGTAGGCAACGAAGAACAGGATACCGACCGGAATGAGCCAGAAGCTGTGCTCCCCAGCCTGATAGCTCAGCACCAGATCCAGCAGACCGGCGGAGAAGTAACTGCCCACCTTGATCCCCAGCCCGCTACAGACCGCCAGTGACAGTCCGGTCAGCAGGGCGTGGGCGAGAAACAGCCAGGGGGCGGTAAAGGCGAACAGAAATTCGATAGGCTCTGTGATACCCACCAGTGCCGAGGTGAGCGCCAGGGTGAGCAGCAGCCCGCCCTGCGGCAGCCGCTGCATCCGCTGGCGGTGCAGCCAGATTGCAAAACAGGCGCCCGGCAGGCCGAACATGATGATGGGGTAGAGACCGGCCACATACCCTTCATGAAGGGGTTGGGCGGTGGCCAGCGCCTGCAGGTTGCTCTCGCCAAGGCCGATGACGCTACCCAATACCTGATGCAGCCCGAGCGGGATTAGCAAGCGGTTGAGGGTGCCGTAGCAGAAGGCACCAAACGGCGTGGTAAGCAGCTCGGAGGTGAGCAGGGTCAGCCCGCGCTCCAGCGGCGGCCACAGCAGCGAGAGGGGGATGGCGATCAGCAGGCAGGCCAAGGCCGACACCAGCAGGCTGGGAAACTCCCCCTTGGCGATCTGCAGCCAGCGGGGCAGTGTTTGCTGGTGAACCCAGGGATAGATGATGGCAGTGGTGAGCCCCGCCAGCAGGCCGCAGATCATGTCGGCGTGCAGGTTGGGGGCCAGCGTATTGAAAGCGGTGCTGAGCAGCAGGAAGTTGACCGCACCCGCCAGCGTCTGTCCGCCCAGCTCCTGCCGACTCAGGCCAAAGGCGATCGCCACCGCATAGATAAGCGGCATCTGGCTGAAGATCGCCTGACCGGTGAGGGAGAGTACCGCCAAATCGAGCACGTCGGGTTGCCCAAGCCGGAAGATCAGCGCCGCCATCGGCAGGATGGAGACGGGCAGCAGCAGGGCATAACCGAGCCGCTGCAGGGCTTGAGTAACGACTTGTCGAGTGGCTTTAACGGGCATACAGCGGCTACGTTCTGTGACTTGGCGCACAGTTTAACCGGAAAACACCTATTTGGGGATAGTTTTGGAACCCCTAATTTATATTTTTATTATTTCTGCCCGAAAAGCTCGCGCACTTCCCGCGAGGGCGGTGCCGTCAGCAGGCTGACCGTGATAAAGACCACCAGTGCCAGCGTGAGGCTTGGCACGATGGCGTGCAGGCCAGCCAGCTTGATCCCCCACTGACTGAGTACCCCATAGCAGACGATGCCGCTTACCATGCTGGCCAGCGCGCCCGGGCCGTTGGCCCGTGACCAGTAGAGACCGAGCACCAGCGGCCAGAGGAACACCGCCTGCAGACCGCCAAAGGCGAGCAGGTTGAGCCAGATGATCATCTCGGGCGGTTGCAGCGCCGCCAGCAGTACCAGGGTGCCCAAGATCAGGGTGCAGAGCAGGGAGAGGCGCGGAATGCGCACTTCCAGCTTCTCCTGCTTTGGACTCAGATAGTTGAGATAGAGATCCTTCACCAGAGTGGCGGAAGCCTGGATCAGCTGGGAGTCGATGGTGGACATGATGGCCGCCATCGGTGCCGCCAGAAAGACCCCGGCCAGCCAGGGGGGCAGCACTTCCATCATCAGGGAGGGCATGATCTTGTCCGGGCTGTCCATGCCCGGCAGGATGGCGCGGCCAAGGGCGCCCGCCAGATGCATGCCGAACATCAGCAGGGCGCTGACCACGGTGCCGATCAGAATGCCGCGATGGAGCGCCTTGCTGTCGCGATAGCCAAAGCAGCGCAGCGCCGAGTGGGGCAGCCCCACCACCCCGATACAGACCAGGATCCAGAAGCTCAGCATAAAGGGCTGGGTCAGCATGTCGCCTGCCCCTTGCGGGCTCACCAGCTTGGGATCGATCTCCCTTAGCTGGTGGATAAGGTTTGGCAAGCCGTCACCGGCAATCAGAATTCCTGCCAGCAGGGCGCCGGTGCCGATCAGCATGATGATCCCCTGCAGGGCATCGGTCATCACCACGGCGCGGAAGCCGCCGATGATGGTGTAGAGCAGTACGCAGCTGGCAAACAGCATCAAGCCCTGCTGGTAGGAGAGGCCGGTGGCGGTCTCCAGCAGGCGAGCGCCACCGATAAACTGCACCACCATGGTCGCGATAAAGGCGAGGATGATAGTAATGGAGCCGAGGATCACCACCGCCTTGCTCTGGTAGCGGGCCCATAGCATGTCGTTGATGGTCACCGCATTGACCCGGCGGGCGATGATGGCGAACTTCTTGCCAAGCACCCCCAGAGTGAGCCAGACGGTGGGCAGCTGGATCATCGCCAGCAACACCCAGCCCAGACCGATCTTGTAGGCCGCGCCCGGTCCGCCGATAAAGGAGGAGGCCGAGGTGTAGGTGGCCACTAGCGTCATCGCCAGCACCAGCCCGCCCATGCTGCGGTTGCCGATGAAGTACTCCTGCACGAAGTTGCCTTGCGCGCGATGACGGCTGGCCCAAAAGCCGACCCCCAGCACCAGCACCAGATAGATGACGAGCGGCAGCATCAACTCAAGATTCATGGGATGACTCCTTGCCGGAAGGGGAGTGGGTATCGAGGGGGATCTCCACAAACAGCCGGTTCACCATCAGGGCGCAGAGCAGAATGAACAGCAGCGGCATCACCATGCAACTGAGCAGGAACCACAGTGGCAGCCCCCACAACTCCAGCTGGAGCGGGATAAAATAGGCGGTGCCATACCAGGCAAAGAAGTAGAACAGGGTCAGCAGCAGGCAGAAAGCTGCTTCCCGGCGGGCGAGAGCAAAACGGTTCACCTTGGCCTCCGACAAATTTGAGGGGCGCAAGGATAACAAAAAAGGGCCATGTCGCCATGGCCCTTTTTCAGCAGAGGCTCCTTGCGGAGCAGACTTCCACCGGAAGTCCGGTCTCTATCAGCGATCCTTACAGACCCAACTTCTTGTGCAGGTAGTGGATATTGGTGCCACCGTGCTGGAAGTTTTCGTCTTTCATGATCTCTTTTTGCAGCGGTACGTTGGTCTTGATCCCTTCCACCACCAGCTCGTCCAGCGCATGACGCATGCGGGCGATGGCAATGTCACGATTCTCGCCGTAGCAGATCAGCTTGCCGATCATTGAATCGTAGTGGGGCGGTACCTTGTAACCGGCATAAATGTGGGAGTCCCAACGCACGCCCAGACCACCCGGCGCGTGGAAGCGCTGAACCAGGCCCGGCGAGGGCATGAAGGTGGCCGGATCTTCGGCGTTGATCCGGCACTCGATGGCATGGCCACGGATGCGGATATCCTGTTGGGTGATCGACAGGGGCTGACCGGCGGCGATGCGCAGCTGCTCCTTGATCAGATCGATACCGGTGACCATCTCGGTGACCGGATGCTCAACCTGAATACGGGTGTTCATTTCAATGAAATAGAACTCGCCGTTCTCGTACAGGAACTCGAAAGTACCCGCACCTCGGTAGCCGATCTCGATACAGGCGCGCACACAGCGCTCGCCGATGAACTTGCGCATTTCGGCGGTGATGCCGGGCGCCGGCGCTTCTTCCACCACTTTCTGGTGGCGACGCTGCATGGAGCAGTCACGCTCGCCCAGATAGAGGGCGTTGCCCTGGCCGTCTGCCAACACCTGAATTTCGATGTGGCGCGGGTTTTCCAGGTACTTCTCCATGTAGACCATGTCGTTCTTGAAGAACTGGCCTGCTTCGGATTTGGTCAGGGCGATGGCGCCCGCCAGTTCCGCTTCATTGCGCACCACGCGCATACCGCGACCACCACCGCCACCGGCGGCCTTGATGATCACCGGATAGCCGATGCGCTTGGCAATGGCGGCGTTGTGCTTGGCGTCGTTGTCGACGGGGCCGTCAGAGCCCGGTACACACGGTACGCCCGCTTTCTTCATCGCTTCGATGGCGGAGACCTTGTCACCCATCAGGCGAATGGTCTCGGCGCGCGGGCCGATGAAGATGAAGCCGGATTTTTCGACCACTTCGGCGAAATCGGCGTTCTCGGAGAGGAAGCCGTAACCCGGGTGGATGGCCACGGCACCGGTTACCTCGGCGGCGGCGATGATGGCCGGGACGTTGAGGTAGGATTCGGTACTGGCCGGTCTGCCGATACAGATGGATTCGTCGGCCAGCAGCACATGTTTGAGCTCCCGGTCGGCGGTGGAGTGAACGGCCACTGTCTTGATCCCGAGCTCTTTACAGGCGCGCAGGATCCGCAGGGCAATTTCACCGCGGTTGGCGATGACTACTTTGTCCAACATGGGTGGCGATTTCCCTTATTCGATGATGAACAGCGGCTCGTCAAATTCGACGGCCTGACCATTTTCAACCAGGATCGCTTTGATCACACCGGCCTTGTCAGACTCGATTTGGTTCATCATTTTCATGGCTTCGACGATGCACAGGGTGTCGCCGACATTGACTTGCTGACCCACTTCCGCGAACGGCTTGGCATCCGGGCTGGAGGAGCGGTAGAAGGAGCCAACCATCGGGGAGCGCATCAGGTGACCGCTCGGGGCGGCATCGGCGGCCGGTGCCGCGGCAACCGGGGCTGCAGCGGCAGGTGCGGCAACCGGAGCAGCTTGCTGCATCATCATCTGCGGCATGGCGGTGGTCACCTGACCGGAGAAGTTGCGGCTGATGCGAACGGACTCTTCACCTTCGGAGATCTCCAGTTCGGCGATGCCGGACTCTTCAACCAGTTCAATCAGCTTCTTGATTTTGCGGATATCCATTAGCATTCTCTTTCTTCTTTATCTGATCAGTGATTATCAAGCCGCGCGCAGATGGTGCACGGCCGCGGTTAAAGCGAATTGGTAGCCATCGGCCCCCAGACCACAAATGACCCCTTTTGCGACATCAGACAGATAGGAGTGATGACGGAATGGCTCCCTGGCATGGACGTTTGACAGGTGAACCTCGATAAAAGGGATGGCGACACCCAGCAGCGCATCGCGAATGGCGACGCTGGTGTGGGTGAAGGCGGCTGGATTGATGATGATAAAATCCACCTGGCCCATGGCCTGATGGATGCGGCCGACCAACTCATGTTCGGCGTTTGATTGCAGATGTTCCAGAGTGACACCGAGTTCGCTGGCGTTAAGCTTCAGATCGGCGACGATCTCATCAAGCGTCTTGCTGCCGTAGATACCCGGTTCCCGTTTGCCCAGCAGATTCAGGTTTGGTCCGTTGAGCAGGAGAATTCGGTGATTTTGCGACATATTGAGTACATCCTCGATGATAATGCTGCTATCTATCAGCTATCTTGTGGACTACCAGAAATCTAGCCATTTTCTGCGCAAATCGGTGTGCCCTGGCACACAGATTTCGCAATTATATTGATTTCGTGAAAATTAGCAGCATTTTACTGGTCTAATCTCTACATCTGGCTATTTATTGCACGTTTTTGTCGGCAAGGCTTCGTGTCTACCGCCTTGCTGTTTGCTGGCAGATAAGAAACGACAAAGCCGGCACAGGGCCGGCTTTGTTGAGCAACAAACGAAGCGGGATCAGGCTGCTTCCGACTTCTCGCGAATGAGTTTGTCTACTACCCCCGGATCCGCCAGGGTGGAGATATCCCCCAGACTGTCGGTCTCGCCGGTGGCGATCTTGCGCAGAATTCGCCGCATGATCTTGCCGGAACGGGTCTTCGGCAGCCCCTCTGCCCAGTGGATCACGTCCGGCGTGGCGATGGCACCAATCTCCTTGCGGACCCACTCCTTCACCTCTTTGTGCAGCTCGCGGCTCGGCTCTTCCCCGGCGATCAGGGTGACATAGGCATAGATACCCTGACCCTTGATCTCGTGAGGAACCCCCACCACCGCGGCTTCAGCGATCTTGGGATGGGCCACCAGCGCCGATTCAATTTCGGCGGTACCCATGCGGTGGCCAGAGACGTTGAGTACATCATCCACCCGACCGGTGATCCAGTAGTAGCCGTCCTCGTCGCGACGGGCACCGTCGCCGGTGAAGTAGCGGCCCGGGAAGGTGGAGAAGTAGGTCTGCTCGAACCGCTCGTGATCGCCGAATACGGTGCGCATCTGACCCGGCCAGGAGTCGGTGATCACCAAGTTGCCCTCGGTGGCACCTTCCAGCGGTTCGCCCATGTTGTCGACCAGCGCCGGTTGTACCCCGAAGAAGGGACGAGTCGCCGAGCCCGGTTTCAGGTCGGTGACGCCGGGCAGCGGCGTAATCAGGATGCCGCCGGTTTCGGTTTGCCACCAGGTATCGACAATGGGGCAGCGCTCGTCACCAATGGTGCGGTAGTACCACTCCCAGGCTTCCGGGTTGATGGGTTCACCCACCGAACCCATGATGCGCAGGCTCTGGCGCGAGGTGCCGGTGACCGCTTCGTTGCCTTTGGCCATCAGGGCGCGGATGGCAGTGGGGGCGGTATAGAGAATGGTGACCTGGTGCTTGTCCACCACCTGACTCATGCGGTTGGTGGCCGGGTAGTTGGGCACCCCTTCGAACATGATGGTGGTAGCACCGTTGGCAAGCGGCCCGTAGACCAGATAGGAGTGACCGGTGACCCAGCCCACATCGGCGGTACACCAGTAGATATCCTCTTCGTGGTAGTCGAACACATATTTGAAGGTGAGGGTGGCATAGACCAGATAGCCGCCGGTGGTGTGCAGCACCCCCTTGGGTTTGCCGGTGGAGCCGGAGGTATAGAGGATAAAGAGCGGATCTTCGGCGTTCATCGCCTCGGGCGGGCAGTCGCTGCTGACGGCGGCGGTCGCTTCATGCCACCAGATGTCGCGGTGGTTGTGCCAGGCGACATTGCCGCCGGTGCGCTTGAGCACGATCACCTTGTTGACCTGGGTATCCGGGTTGGTGAGTGCCTCATCCACATTCTTCTTGAGCGGCACCGGACGGCCACCACGCAGCCCCTCGTCGGCGGTGATCACGATGCGCGAGCCCGAGTCGATGATGCGACCAGCCAGCGCTTCTGGCGAGAAGCCGCCGAATACGATGCTGTGTACCGCGCCGATGCGGGTACAGGCCAGCATGGCGATGGCGGCTTCGGGCACCATGGGCATGTAGAGGCAGACCACGTCGCCGCGGTGAACCCCTTGTGCTTTCAAGACGTTGGCAAACTTGCACACTTCGCTGTGCAACTCGCGGTAGGTGAGTTTGCGATCTTCGGCAGGGTTGTCCCCTTCCCAGATGATGGCGACCTTGTCACCTCGTTCGGCGAGATGGCGATCGAGACAGTTGGCCGAGACGTTGAGCTGGCCATCTTCAAACCATTTGATGGAGACATGGCCCGGATCGTAGGAGGTGTTCTTGACCTTGGTATAGGGTTTCATCCAGTCGAGAATTTTTCCCTGCTCTCCCCAGAAGGTATCGGGATCCTCGACGGAAGCCTGATACATGGCGGCGTAGTCGCCCTTGTCTAGCAGTGCATTGCTGCTGATGTGGGGTTTGACCGGGTAGACCTTGCTCTCGCTCATCACTCACTCCTTTGAATACATACTTTTAATAATTAAGTAACAACTTATACCTTTGGTAGCGGGGGACAATTAGACTTTTGGATAGGCGGCAACAGTTGGTTACAGGACAAAGAGTGACAATTAATCGGCGAGTGGGTAAAAGGGGGCGTGTCGATTAATTGGAGGTCATGATGTTTTCTCTGTTGCTCTGTGCATCCCTCTGGCAGTTTGATGCGCCAGTGCCCGCTGGCGAACCCCCGAAAGAGTTTGCGATCACCCATCAGGAGGCCTCACCTGCGCTGCGGGATCGGGTGGCCGATCAGCTTGGTCATGCATGGCAGGCCAAGGAGCCCGGTACCAGACTTACCTTCAGCGAGCCAGCCCCCCGTTATGCTGGCGAATCACCGTTGACGCGTATGCTCAATGATCGTGATGATGGTTGGGAATCCCGCTTGCAGATTGAGTGGTAATCCGGTCGGCAGCCAGGAGGCGGATGCCTCCCGGCTGGTGATGATGATTGCCTGCCGCTATGAGACGTAGCGTTGATGCAGGCGATCTCCCATGTGCTCGACATGCAGTGGTTTGCTGAACAGATAGCCCTGTCCTTCGCCGCAGTTGAGTGATTGCAAGAAGGCGTGTTGTGCCTTGGTTTCAATCCCTTCGGCGGTGACCTCCATATCCAGACTGTCGGCCAGATTGATGATGGTGCGGCAGAGCTCCCGACTGTTCTTGTCTTCCGGTAATGCCTGCACAAACGCCCGGTCGATCTTGATGCGATCGATCGGCAGGGTCTTGAGCAGACTCAGTGACGAGAAGCCGGTACCAAAGTCATCGATGGCAATCTGCACGCCGAGATTTTTCAGGCGGGTAAAGAGATCCAGACTCTGTTCGACCCGCTGGATGATGCTCTCCGTCACTTCAATCTCCAGCCGTTCTGGCGGAAATCCGGTCTCGGCCAGAATAGCGGCGACCCGTTCAACGTAGCCCGGGGAGCGCATCTCCCGCACCGACACATTGACCGACAAGCGAGGCACCGGCAGTCCGGCAGCCAGCCAGTTTTGTCCCTGCTCGCAGGCGTTGCGCATCACCCACTCCCCAATTTTCTCTATCAGGCCGCACTCCTCTGCCACCGGAATAAAACGGGTCGGCGCTATCATTCCCTCATTGGGATGCTGCCAGCGCAGCAGGGCCTCCAGTCCACTCAGGTGGCCGTTGGCCAGATTGGTCATGGGTTGATAGAAGATGCAGAGCTGTTCGAGCTCCAGGGCCTTGAGCAGACCCTGCTCAATCTGCATTCGCTCGCGGGCTCGAGCCGCCATGCAGGGGGTATAGAACTGGAATCCGTTGCGCCCCTGACTTTTCGCCTCGTACATGGCGCTGTCGGCGGCACTGACCAGGGTTTCCGGGCTGTCAGCATGATCCGGATAGATGGCGATACCGATACTTGCCGAGATTGCCACCAGCTCATGGGCCAGCTCAACCGGTTCACGCAACACGGTCAGCAGGGTATTGGCAAGGGCTGCCAGCTCGTCAGGCTCCTCCAGATAGGGGATCAGCACCAGAAACTCGTCTCCCCCGAGGCGGGTCGCCAAATCGTTGTGCTGCAGGCAGCCGCGGATCCGCTCTGCCAGCCGCTTGAGCAGCTCATCGCCGACCCCGTGGCCCAGGCTGTCGTTGATCAGCTTGAAGCCATCCAGATCGATAAAGAGCAGCCCCAACCGTTTGCGATTGAGCTGCGCGGTTTTCAGCTCAAGGGCCAGCCGCTCCTGCAACAGATGGCGATTGCCCAGCTCGGTCAGGGGATCGTGATAGGCAAGGTGATTCAGCTCGGCCTCCACCTTGCGAATGGCGCTGATGTCGGAGAGGGCGATCACATAGTGAGTGGTGTTGTTGAAGTTGTCATAGACAGCGCTGATCTGCTGCCAGGAGGAGAAGTAGCTGCCATCCTTGCGCAGACAAACCATCTCGCCATGCCAGGCGTTGTTGCCGGGGCGCAGGTGATACCAGGGATAGTCGAGGTCGGTGTAGCGCCTGGGATGCATGATGATATCCGGGGTGCGGCCTATCACCTCCTCGGCATTGTATTGGGTCAGCATGGTGAAGGCCGGGTTGACCGACAGAATATGGTGCTCGCTGTCGAGGATGATGATCCCCTCGGCAGTGGTATCGAATACCACGTTGGCCTGATGGAGTCGCTCCTCCTGACGGCGGCGGGCGGTGGCATTGTGAATGACTCCCATGACCCGGTGGCCGACCGACTCGGTGGCGGGGACATGGTCGGCATGAATATCGACCCAGTGGCGCTCGTTGAGCGCGGTGAGGTAGCTCAGGGTGAGATGGATGGGGTCATGACTTTGCAGGGCGGCCTTGAGCTGGCTGCCGGATTCCGGTTCAAAACAGTCGACGAACGCTTGCAGCCCGCCGTGGAACTGGTTGGCCTCGATACCCAGCAGCGGCTCAATCTGGCCGTCGAACAGTAATCTGTCCTCCGCCACGTGCCACTCCCACACCCCGATTTGGGCCGCTCGCATTGCCAGTTGCAGCCGTTGTTCGGTTTCGTACTGCTCGGTGATGTCCCGCACGATGGCGAGGATGCCGTTCAGCTCCCCTTTCTCATCACGCATCGGGCTGTAGGTGGCCTGAAAGCGGCGGGAGCTGCTGTCGTACGCCGCGGTTTGGCCCGTGATGGCGATATCCACGTAGGGCATGCCGCTTCGCATGATCTGCTGAAACATAGGCTCCAGCGTCGGTGCCAGCTTGGGAACCACCTCTCTGAGGTGCTTGCCCTGATGCTCCTCGATACTTTTGCCATTGATGTCGGCCAGCACCTGATTGACTTTACGGTAGCGGAATTCGCAGTCAAAGACGCCGATGCCCAGAGGGGCATTATCCATCAGCTGTTCCAGGACGGTGTGATCTGACAGCTGGGTCAACATTGCCTCGGTGTCGGCGTTGAAAAGCTTCCCATCCATGATGACCTCGGCATTGATTGTTTTATCACTTGCATCAGTTGTCAGTATGGCACGAACTGTTTGGCCGGGAGTCAAGCGGAGTTATCTGGTTGTTTTGACGGCAAGAATAGGCAGAAAAACCTGATAAAAAGGATGGGAAAAGGGGGCGAGTGGTTATCCCTTCTGGCGACCAAACGCCTGAATACCGCGCACAAATACCAGCCAGCCGAGCAGATGGAAGGGGAGGGCTAGCAGATAGAGCAGCAGGAAGTGCGACTCGCTGCCACTGCTGTTGATGAAGTCGATCCAGGCGGCCAGCAGCGCCAGCATGCCGGCGATCTGGAAGCGGCGGCGCAACACCACCTCGACGCCGAGATTGGCAAGGTAGAGGGTGAGCAGGATGCCGGCAAAGCCGGTGAGCTGGGCGGTGCCATAGAGCTCGCGATCCGGGTTGAACAGCAGCGCAATCAGCGGAGTAATGCCCTGATCCAGCGGGATCAGGGCCAGCAGCCAGCATGCAATCAGAAGCAGGGCTGTCTTCATCGCGGCCTCAGTCGGCAGACGGTGCCGGTTTGACCAGAGAGAGGTAGTTGGCATCCATCTTGAGGAAGACCCCCAGCAGACGGGCACTGGCGCCGTAGAAGCCAAACCGGTCGGCGGCGCGACAGGCGCTTTCGAACTTGTCAAACCAGCCCAGCAGATGGCCGTGCAGCAGCGCTTCCTGCTCGTCGAGCCAGCGTTCCCGCTCGGCCGCGCTCTTGGCTTCCGCTGCGCGGATGATGAGATTGCCCATCAGATCCAGCTCGATGGCCAGATGGTCGGCAGGCTCTTTGTATTTATCGCTAACATTGATGCCGAGGCGATCGAGGCGGGCCTGCATCTCGGCCATCGGGGCCTGCATCAGTAGCTTGGCTTCGCCACGGTAGAGCGATTCGTAGGGCAGGGCGCCCTGCTTGGGATCCACCAGAAACAGACCGGCGAAGTCGGCGGCGAGTTCCAGTTGGCGATCCGGGCGCACCAGCAGGCGCGCGATGGCGTCGTTGAGTTCGGCCACGGCTTCGCGCATCGGATCCAGGGTGGAGAGGCTTTTCAGGAAGCTTCGCACATCATAGGTGTCATATTCGGCGATCTGCTCATCACTGAGTTCGGCGGCGAACAGGGTGGAGAACCACCAGTAGAGTTCGGCCCGGCGTTCGCTGGTAGCCATAAATTCCTGCATTTTTCCTCCGTGGATGGCAATCGGGAGCCTTGATGGCTCCCGATTCTAACGACTTTAAAAATAAAGGAAACTCAAGGGGGCGCTTTCGTCCCCCAGGGGTCAGAGTGCCGGGAACATGGGGTCGATGCCCTTGGCCGATTCCGGCGCGCCGAAGGCAGTGACGGCGGGTGCCTGCCCGCGGAACTTCTCGATCTCCACCAGCGCGGTATGGGCCGTGGTAGCCTGCGCCAGGCTGGAGGAGCCGATGTCGGCGGTCAGCACGTTGGGATCGCCGTAGGTACAGAGAGTCCCTACCTTGCCACCCTCTTGCGGGCCATACCAGGCTCCTTCCTGAATGCGCACCACGCCGGGGGCGTAGTCATCGCTCACCACCAGACCGGCCAATACCTGACCGCGGCCGTTGAACACCCGCACAAGATCGCCGTCCTTGAGGCCGCGGGATTTGGCATCCTGCGGATTCATGTAGACAGGCTCGCGACCCTGCACTGTATAGGTGGCGCGATAGTTGTCGGAGGAGCAGAGCTGGCTGTGCAGCCGCTTGTCCGGGTGGCAGGATTGCAAGTGCAGCGGGTACTGTTTGCTGCCCGGCCCGCCGTGAGAGCGCTCGTAGGGCTCGATCCAGACCGGGTGGCCCGGGCAATCCCCATAGCCGTAGTCGGCGATGGTCTTGGAGTAGATCTCGATAAGACCGGACGGGGTACCGAGCGGTTCCAGATCCGGCTCCTGACGGAACGACTCGTGGCGCACCCAGGGTTGGCCTGCCGGGAAGGTGACGAAGTCTTCCCCGTGCCAGAACTGGCTGAAACGGGGCAGACGAATGCCGATGCCGCGACCCTGCAGGCGGGCGTCGTCATAGATGCTCTGGATCCACTCCAGCTTGCTCTTGCCGCCGGTGAACTCGGCCTCACGACCGAAGCGACGGCAAAGATCGGCGAAGATGTCGTAGTCATCGCGCGCCTCGAACAGCGGCTCCACCACCTTGTACATGGCCAGAATGCCCGCATTGGAGTGAGAACCCCACTGTTCGATGTCATCCCGCTCATAGGTGGTGGTGGCGGGCAGCACGATATCGGCGAAGCGGCAGCTGGCGGTCCACTGGTGATCGATGCTGACCACGGTTTCCAGCTTGCGCCAGGCCGCAACCATCTTGTTGCGATCCTGCTGGTGGTGGAACGGGTTGTTGCCGCAGAACACCGCCATCTTCATGTGGGGGTAGGTGATGGTCTGGCCGTTGAAGGCGATCTGCTTGCCCGGATTGAGGATGCAGTCGACGAAACGGGCCACCGGAATGAATTTGGAGTAGCCCTTCCAGTCGCCATCATGGAGCGGCTTGACCCCGGGAATGACCGAGCTGAAACCGGACATGATGGGGCCGCTGGAGGTGATGGTGCCCGCTCCGTTGTAGTGCCAGCCAAAGCCGTAACCGCCCCCCGGCAGACCGATCTGGCCAATCATCGAGGCCAGAACCACCAGCATCCAGGCGTACTGTTCGCCGTGGTGCATGCGCTGTACACACCAGCCGCCGATAAGCTGGGTACGGCCGCTGCTCATGGCGCGGGCCAGCTCGCGGATGGTCTCGGCAGGGACGCCACAGATGGCGGCGGCCCACTCGGCATCCTTCACCTGACCATCGCTGGTGCCCAGCAGGTAGGGCAGGAATTTGTCAAAGCCGGTGGTGTAGTTCTTCAGGAACGCCTCGTCGTGGCGCTTCTCGCTGTAGAGGGTGTGAGCGATGCCCAGCATCAGCGGCACGTCGGTTTGCGGATTCAGGGTCACCTGATCGCAATTGAGGTACTTCTGGGTCTGGGATTTGACCGGATCGACACTGATCACCCGGATCTCGCCTTTGGCCACCTTCTCTTTCAACTGCGCCCAGTAGTCGTAGACGCTGTGATCCGGCACCAGCCAGCCCACCTGCAGGTTCTTGATGGGATCGGAGCCCCAGATGACGATGGTTTTGCTGTGTTCTAGCACCAGCGGCCAGGAGGTCTGCTGCTCGTATACCTCCATAGCGCCCGCCACGTGGGGCAGGATCACCTGGGCGGCGCCGGTGGAGTAGTCACCGGCCTTGGCCAGATAGGTGCCGTGCAGGTTCATGGCGCGTCCCAGCATGGCGCCAGCGGAGTGCAGCTTGCCCACCGACTGCCAGCCGGAGTGGCCGGCATAGAGGGCGCTCGGGCCATAGGTTTTCTGCACCCGTTCCAGCTCGTGATAGAAAAAGTCCAGCGCCTGGGACCAGGTGACCCGCACGAAGCGGTTCTGGCCGCGCTCGCTGGTGTCGGACTGGTGCCCCTTGCGCAGCCAGTCCAGCCGCACCATGGGGTAGCGGATGCGGGAGGGGTTGTAGACCACTTCACTCAAGGCCTTGAGCATGTCGGTGGGGTGCTTGTCATGCTCGAACGGCAGGGTCTCGACCCAGCGGCCATCGACCACCCGGGCACGGAAGGCGCCCCAGTGGGAGCCGGACTGCACCAGTTTTTCGCCAGACTCGGCGGCCATCACGGCGCGACCGAGCAGGGAGGGGCCGATCAGGGCAGAGGCACCGCTGGCCAGCAAGCCACCCAGAAAACCACGACGGGAAATATTGATCATCTTGTTATTCCTCTTTCGAATCCGGACTTAGTGGCTGCCCTGACCACCGGTATCGGCGGCATGGTTTTGCAGGTATTTGAGCAGAGTGCGCTCCTCTTCCTTGCTCAGGCGATAGTAGGCAGACATCGCCTTGAGTCCCGAAATCCAGCCGTTGGCAGTGAAGTGAGCGGGATCCGGTGCGCCGTGGCAGGAGTTGCAGGTGGATTTGTACATCTCGCCGGCGTAATCCCAGATCGGCTTGAGCGAGGACTCAAAGCCCTTGCCATCGACCCAGGCCTGCACCTGAACCTGTTCCCATTTGATATGGGTGGCGCTGTCGGTCTCCTGTTTGAGCACTTTCTCGCTCGCTTTCAGTTCGTCACGGATGGTGGCGACGAAGACCCGCTTGCCCATGTATTCGCTCAGCACCCGGCCCTTGCCATCGCTCTCGCGCCACCCTTCGATGGTCACCTTGAGGCGATCGCCGCTGCGGTCTACGACGTCGATGCGGGAGGCGGGCAGCAGTTTGCCGACCGGGTCGGTGCTCTGTTCGCTGGCATAGAGATCTTTTTCACCCAGGTTGTAGAGGGTCTCGGCGGCTGGCGCCTCTTGCGCGTCGTTGACCAGAGTGGCGTAAGTAGCCCGGAAGCCGCCCGCCATGTTGGGCAGTTCGTGGGCGATGCCCTTGTGGCACTCGATGCAGTTCATGTTCTTCGCCGCCGCATCTTTCATCGCCAGCGCAGCCGCCGGGGACTGCTTGGCGTGATCCATGTTGTCGTAGCTGTGGCAGGACTTGCAGGTCTTGGAGTTCTGGCTGCTCATACGCGCCCACACCTTCTCGGCCAGATGCAGGCGCCGGTCCTCGAACTTCTCCTGGGTGTCGATGCTGTGGCCTATGTACTCCTGATAGAGGTCGTTGGCCGCCTCCATCTTGCGGGCCACCTTGCCGACAAAATCCTTCGGCTGGTGACAGTCGGTACAGACTGCCTGTACCCCGGAGGCATTCTTGAAGTGGATGGACTCCTTGTACTCCGGATAGACGGTGTCTTTCATGGAGTGGCAGGAGATACAGAATTCGAGGCTGCTGGTTTTCTCAAAGCCATAGTGCAGGCCGACGGTGCCCGCGAGGGTGACGCCGACGCCCACCAGAAGCAGCGCCAGTACCGACCAGCGACGGCTGGGGGTGCGCAGGAAGTGCCACAGTTTTTTCATCATGCTCTCTCACATCACTTTTTTGATGGGAGCCATGATAGGGAGGCGTTGTGAACAGGGCTGCCGCCACAAATTAATGAAATAGGGGTATTTATGACAAAATGTGAATAGAATAATCCTCCCTTGTCGACCATCGTGAACCCTGCCCATGAGCTACCACATTCTGGTTGTTGAAGATGATGCGGTTACCCGCGAGAAGCTGACCGGCTATTTCGAGCGGGAGGGCTATCGGGTGACGGCGGTCGAAAACGGCCAGGAGATGCGCGCCGTGCTGGCGGATCAGACGGTCGATCTGGTGATGCTGGATATCAACCTGCCGGGAGAAGATGGTCTGCTGCTGACCCGTGAACTGCGGGCGCGCAGCACGGTGGGGATCATTCTGGTCACTGGCCGCAGCGATGCGGTGGACCGGATTGTCGGCCTCGAGATGGGGGCCGACGACTATGTCACCAAGCCGTTCGAGCTGCGGGAGTTGCTGGTGCGGGTCAAGAATCTGCTGTGGCGGATCTCGCTGGCGGCCGCCGCGCCGAGCGAGCCTGCGGTGGCTGACGATGCGGTGCGCTTTGGCCCCTGGCGTTTTGACATTCCCCGTCGCCAGCTCAGCAAGGAAGGAGTGCCGGTGCGGCTGACCAAGGCCGAATATGAAGTGCTGGTGGCCTTTGTCGCCCATGCCGGGCGGGTGCTCAGTCGGGAGCGGATCCTGACCCTCATCAGCCATCGCGGCGATGGCCCGAGCGATCGCACCATAGACGTACTGATCCGACGACTGCGCGGCAAGATGGAAGCGGATCCGCGGGATCCCCAGCTGTTTGTCACCGTCCATGGTGAAGGCTATCTGTTTGCCGGCGAGATAGCCTCCTGACCCCGTTGTGGTGGCTTTGACCTGTTTGACCGGGTATCAGACCGGCGGGCGGGTATCAAATTGCGGGCAGTCGTCGCCAATCTGGTGCCAGGGCGCCTTGGAGCCGGCAAAGATGTGAAACGCGGGTCGCTGGCTCGGCACATCGTCCAGTACCCCGAGGCGCAGGTTGATCTTGCCGCTGCTGCTCTTCTGGCTGAACAGGCTGGAGCCGCAGTGACGACAGAAGGCGAGGGTGGTCTCTGCCGATTTCCGGTAGCGGCCGATGGCCTCTTCCCCCTTCACTATGGTGACCTTGTTGCCATCCAGTCCGCCGACCGAGGCGTAATCTCCCCCTGAAAACTTGCGGCATTCGCTGCAGTGGCAGTTCCCCATATAGTCGAACTGATCCGGCAGGGTCAGGGCGACGGCGCCGCACAGGCAGCTGGCATGTAACTCTTTCATCTCTTCTCCTTGAGTGTGCTAATCGGATTTGGAACGGCTATTCGACCCGATAGACGGGGCGAAAAGCGCCATCCGAGAGGGAATCGGCGGGGTCGGCCAGCGGTGCAGAGAGCGTCAGAATGGGTGGCCCCATCACCCGCGGGCACTGCTCGGCATTGGCATCAGGGTGTTGCAGCAGACAGACCGCCTGAGCGACCGCAAGGCGCCCCTGCAGCCGCATCTGATCGCTGTTGGCTGCCAGGATCTTGCCCCGGCGCAAGCCCCGCTGTACGCCGTGGCTGAAGTAGGTGCTCAGCACCTGGGGCCTGTCGAGATGGCGCTGCGCCAGCTCGTTGACCGCCACTTCGGCGGCGATGGCGCCACCCACCAGATAGTCGACGTCGGGATAGCGGGCCAGCGTCTGCTGCACCAGCGTGCGCTGGATTTCCCGGCTGTTGTCGCCGCGCTCGGTGGTGACCAGCTTGATGGCGCTCCCCTTGATGGCATCGGCAAAGCCCGGCTCGACGAAGTTGTTGCCGCCGCTTGCCTGCGGGCCGGGGAAGAGGGCGACCGAGACCGGCTTGCTGCCAGCGGGGTGGCGCTGCGCCAGCCAGTGGCCAATCTGCCAGCCCATCTGGTACCAGGAGACTCCCACCTTGGCCTGCACCAGACCGCTGGGCAGATCGTTGACCAGCCCAAAGAGCGGTAGCGGCGTGACCTTGATGGCCTCGCGCAAGCCCTGATAGCTCACCGCGCCGAGCAAGATGGCGTCGCTCCCTTCCTGCACGCAGCGCTGCAACTGCTGGCGCTGCTCGGCGAGGGCACCGTAACCCCCTGCTTCGTGGATCTGCAACTTGACTCCCAGCCGCTTCGCCTCGTCCACCATGCCCTGATTGACCGAGAGCCAGTAGGCGTCGCGCAGATGGGGGTAGAGGGCACAGAGGGTCAGCGGTTTGGTTGCGGCAGCGGGTTCCTGCCACTGCTGGCGCACCGGCTGGCCGCTGAATTCGCCGGCGGGCCAGATATCGACCGCAAAGGCGAGGGCGGCGCGGGGAAGCATTAGCAACCAGATCAGCAACAACGGGGAGAGATAGACGCTTCGCATGGTCAGGGGTTTTGTTAAAGTGTTGGGCCATATTATCCGGTCAAAGCCGACCACAACCAAGGGACTTCCCGTGAGAATCTTTTCCGGCCTGGGTGGCAAGTTGCTGCTGGCCTTCTCCCTGATGGCGTTGTTGACCCTGAGTGCCTCCCTGCTGGGCTGGGTGGGGCTTAGCCATCTGCGCCAGCTGGAGCAAGGGGTGCAGCAGACTCTGGCGGATCAGGAGCTGGCCCGCACGCTCTCTCGCCTCAGCGGCGAGATCCAGAGCACGTCGCGGCTGCTGGCCACCGCAACCAGTGAGCAGGAGCGGGAACATCAGGGACGCTTGCTCACTCTGCAGGGGCAACAGCTGCAGCAGGTGCTGGCGCAACTTGGCCGTGGGCAGGGTTCAACAAGCCTCGATCAGCTCAGTCAGAGCATCATCGGCAATCTGGGCCAGCAGGGCTGGCTGGTGGGGGAGCGGTTGACTCTGATGGCGCAGGGTGAGGCGCAGCGGGCCCGTCTGGTGGCGGCGGCCGGACAGATCGCCGAGCTGGCGCGCAGCCAGATGGAGAACGCCGAAACCGTGATGGTGGCGGGGTTGGGTTCCCTCTACCAACAACAAGGTGAGCAGGCGACCCGGACGCTGGACCGCCTGCTGGAGCAAGATCTCGACTGGCTGGAGCAGATGACTGAGCTGCGTCATCGCACCCTGATGCAGCAGCAGCGCATCGAAGAGATGTGGCGCAGCGAACGGCAGGAACAGTTGCAAACGTTATTGCAAGAGGGGCAACGGGAGCTGGCCATCTTGCAACTGCGGGCCGGGGCGGTGACCGATCCGGCACGCCGGCAAGCGGTGGAGCAGGCGCTGACCGTGCTGGCACAGAGCGACAAGCTGGTGCAACTGCGCAGCGACTGGCTCGGCAAGGGGGAGGCGCTGCGGGTGCTGGCCAATGCCAATGAGGCCCTGATGAGCAGCCTCAACCAGCAGGTCGGTGAGCTGGTCAGCCGTGCCCGCGATTCGCTGGGGCAGAGTCAGCAGGCGCTAAGCCAGCGCCTCAGGCTGCTGGAGCAGGCGTTGATGGCCATTGGCCTGCTCACCCTGCTACTGCTGATGCTGCTGATGTGGCGCATGGTCTACGGCCGGATAGTCTGGCCGCTGCAACGGGCGGTGGCGGGGATGAGCCGGTTGGCGCGCGGGGATCTGGCACCTCTTGAGCCGATCGCCAGCACCGGGCGCGATGAGCTGGCGGAGCTGGGCCGAGCTTTACAGGTGTTTCGTGACAATGCGGTGGAGCTGGGCCGCTATCAGCGCGAGCTTGAGTCGCGGGTCGAGGAGCGCACCGGCCAGCTCAGCCACGCCAACGAGCGGCTCAATGAGGAGGTGGAGAAGCAGCGGCAGGCCCGCGCCGAGGCCGAGCAGGCCAACCGGGCCAAGTCGGTGTTTCTCGCCACCATGAGCCACGAGATCCGCACCCCCATGAACGGCATTCTCGGGGGCCTGACGCTGCTGGAAGATACCCATCTCAGCGAGACCCAGCAGCGCTATCTGGCCGCCATCGAGCACAGCGGCGAATCCCTGCTGGAGATCCTCAACGACATTCTCGACTACTCCAAGATAGAGGCGGGCCATGTGGATGCGCGCCGCGAACCCTTCCCCCTGTTCCAGCTGGTGGATGAACTCAGCGCGCTGTTTCGGCCAAAGGCAGCGGCCAAGGGGGTCACCCTGGCGCTGGAATATGCGCCCGGGCTGGCGCCTGTGGTCGAGGGGGATCTGGGCAAGCTGCGCCAGGTGCTCGGCAACTTGCTCGGCAATGCAGTCAAGTTTACCGCCCGTGGCCAGATTACCCTGACGGTGGCGCCCCTTGTCTGCCAAGGCCCTTGCGCCGAGCCCTGCATCCGCTTCGTGGTGCGCGATACCGGCCCCGGCATTCCGGCCGATGAGCAGGAGGCGGTGTTCGAGGCGTTTCGCCAGCGCAAGCGTGATATAGGCCATCAGGGCGGCACCGGGCTGGGACTGGCGATCAGCCGCAAGCTGGTGACTGCCATGGGGGGCGAGCTGAACCTTGTCAGCGAACCGGGCAAGGGGTGTGAATTCAGCTTCAGCCTGCCCTTGCAACGCTCGAGTGCCCAGCTGCCTGCCGAGGCGCAACCGCTGCACCTTGGCCAGTCCCGTGACATCCTGCTGGTGGAGGATAACGAGATCAACCGGTTGGTGGCGCACGGCATGCTGACCCGCCTCGGCCATCGCGTCACCCTGGCGGAGGATGGCCGCAGCGCGCTGGCGCTGGTGACCGAGCGCCCCTTCGAGTTGGCGCTGCTCGATATCAATCTGCCCGATATGGACGGCATGACCCTGCGCGAGGATCTGGCCGCCATCAGTGAAGAGATGCATGAGCGGCCGCTGCCCGCCATCGCCATCTCGGCCCAGATGTATCCGGAGGATATCCGCCATTGCCTTGCCGCCGGGTTTGTCGATTTTGTCGGCAAGCCGGTGCGGCTGGCGGTGCTGGCGAACGCCATCGATCAGCTGTTTCGGCAAGAGGGCGCCGCTATCGAGCCGCGGGTGCAATTGTCTGCAGCCGCGCCCCCAACTAGCCAGCCCGAGTGGGCCAATCCGGTGCTGGACGCCGATCTGCCCCTGCTCGGTATGGCGCGGATCCGCCAGCTGGTCGCGCTGTTTGAGTCGCAAGGGCGGGTGTTGGTGGATAAGTTGACTCAGGGGGAGGGAAGTGAGCAACGTCAGCTGGCGCACAAGCTCAAGGGGAGTGCGCTGGCGCTGGGGTTGACCGAATTTGCCAGCCATTGCGCGGCCCTTGAGGCGGGGGGCGGTGAGGCTGCGGCAATCGGGGCGCAATTTGACGCGGCGGTGAGCGGGTTGCAGCAGTGGCTGGCGGCCAACAGGGATGCGCCGTTCTGATCCCTGCTGGCGATGTACGGCGTTTAGGGAGGGTGGCCAGCCCCTGCGCCGTTATTCGCTCTCGCGAAACAGCACCTGCTTGCACTTGGCACAGACCCATTCCCGGCGAAAATCGGTCAGGTGCACCATGCCTACCTCCAGCAACTCGTGGTGGCCGCAGTGATAACAGAAGACGATGTCGCCATCGACTGATTCAGGGTGGGCCGCCAGATAGTCGGCTTTGGTGGGGAGTTGATCCCACGAGGTGGTGGGGACATGCTTGCGTTGGCTGGTGTAGTAGACCCAGTAGAACAGAAAAAAGACAGCCAGGATCACGAATGTCAGCAGATGGTCCATCTTGAACTCCTCCGGTTAGGTGCAGCCCCTCGGATGCATGGCTGCAATCAGCTCCATCACCATTAAATTTGTTTCGAATGAATATGTTACAGGATGGATAAAGAGGGCGTTGTGATCCCCTTCGGGTTTTGCCCGCCCGCAGCGGGATGAAAAATGTGCCGTTTGGCGGAGCGGCCAGGGTATTGAACGGGGAGGGAATCTTGCTTTTTACAACATAAATTCAACATTTTTTTAGGTGGTTGGACTGTCGCTTTGATCCAGCTCACGTTACAATGCCCGCGCCCACTTCACCTAACGCGCAAACGATTTTCAGGAGAGAAACGGATGTTGAAACGTGACATGACCATCGCCAATTATGATCCGCAATTGTGGCAGGCCATCACAGACGAAACCCGTCGTCAGGAAGAGCATATCGAGCTGATTGCGTCTGAGAACTACACCAGCCCCCGTGTCATGGAAGCCCAGGGCTCCCAGCTGACCAACAAGTACGCTGAAGGTTACCCCTCCAAGCGTTACTACGGTGGTTGCGAGTATGTGGATGTGGTCGAAACCCTGGCTATCGAGCGCGCCAAAGAGCTGTTCGGTGCAACTTACGCCAACGTGCAGCCGCACTCCGGCTCCCAGGCCAACAGCGCCGTTTACATGGCTCTGCTGCAGCCGGGCGACACCGTACTGGGCATGAACCTGGCACACGGCGGTCACCTGACCCACGGCTCTCCGGTCAACTTCTCCGGCAAGCTTTACAACATCGTGCCTTACGGTATCGATGAGTCCGGCAAGATCGACTACGACGACATGGAACGTCAGGCTGTCGAGCACAAGCCGAAGATGATGATCGGTGGCTTCTCCGCCTACTCCGGCATCGTTGACTGGGCCCGCATGCGCGAAATCGCCGACAAGGTCGGTGCCTACCTGTTCGTCGACATGGCCCACGTGGCGGGTCTGATTGCCGCTGGCGTCTACCCGAACCCGGTTCCCCACGCTCACGTGGTCACCTCCACCACTCACAAGACCCTGGCCGGTCCGCGCGGTGGTCTGATCCTCTCCGCCGCTGACGACGAGGAGCTCTACAAAAAGCTCAACTCTGCCGTCTTCCCGGGTGGTCAGGGTGGCCCGCTGATGCACGTTATCGCCGGTAAAGCCGTTGCCTTCAAAGAGGCGCTGGAGCCTGAGTTCAAGACCTATCAGGCTCAGGTCGTGAAAAACGCCAAGGCGATGGCCGCCACCTTTATCGAGCGTGGTTACAAGATCGTCTCCGGCGGTACCGACAACCACCTGATGCTGGTTGACCTGATCGGCCGCGAGCTGACCGGTAAGGATGCTGACGCTGCGCTGGGCAAAGCCAACATCACCGTCAACAAGAACTCCGTGCCGAACGATCCGCGCTCCCCGTTCGTCACATCCGGTGTGCGGATCGGTACCCCGGCCATCACCCGTCGCGGTTTCAAGGAAGCCGAGTCCATCGAGCTGACCCACTGGATCTGCGACGTACTGGACAACCACGACAACGATGCCGTGCTGGCCACCGTACGTGAGAAGGTGCTGGATATCTGCCGCCGCTTCCCGGTTTATGGCTGATAAACCAGACCATCCGGTTTGAGACCAATGCCACCTGCGGGTGGCATTGTTTTTTCTGGCTTTTACCGGTTTTGGATGGCCGTGCTACACTGGCCGACCTAGATCCTGGCCCGCCGGGCCGGTCCCTGTTCCATTAACGCCGGAGGTCCGATGCATTGCCCATTCTGTAGTGCGGTTGATACCAAGGTGATCGATTCCCGCTTGGTGGCAGAAGGCCATCAGGTGCGCCGCCGTCGTGAGTGTCTGCTCTGTCACGAGCGTTTTACCACCTTCGAGATGGCCGAGCTGGTGATGCCCCGCGTCATCAAGTCCAACGGCTCGCGCGAGCCGTTCAACGAAGACAAGCTGCGCGCCGGCATCCTGCGGGCGCTGGAGAAGCGGCCGGTGAGCATGGAGGCCATCGAAAAGGCGGTCAACCATATCAAATCCCGCCTGCGTGCCACCGGCGAGCGTGAAGTCGCCTCCGAGCTGGTAGGCAATCTGGTGATGGATGAGCTCAAGAGTCTGGACAAGGTGGCCTATATTCGCTTTGCCTCCGTCTATCGCAGCTTCGAAGATATTCGAGAGTTCGGCGAAGAGATCGCCAAGCTGGAGAAGTAAACCGCCATTCTCACCCATGTTGCCGCGTCCGATCACGCTGCGCTAATCGAACCTACGATACTGCGTAAAGTCGAGATGTGTTGTCAAAGGAGCCCGAATGTTTAGTCAAGATGATTACCAATGGATGAGTCGGGCCCTCGAACTGGCCCGCCGCGGCCGCTACACCACGGCCCCCAACCCCTGCGTCGGCGCCGTGCTGGTCAAAGATGGCGTGGTGGTTGGTGAAGGGTGGCATCAGAAGGCGGGCGAGCCCCATGCCGAGGTCTATGCCCTGCGCGCCGCCGGTGACAACGCCCGTGGCGCCACCGCCTATGTAACCCTCGAACCCTGCTCCCACCACGGTCGTACTCCCCCCTGCGCCGAGGCGCTGATCAACGCCGGCGTGGCCCGGGTGGTAGCAGCCATGGTCGATCCCAATCCCCAGGTGGGTGGGCGTGGCCTGCGGATGCTCTCCGAAGCGGGGATCAAGACAGATTTCGGCCTGCTGGCGAGCGAAGCCGAAGCGCTCAACCTGGGCTTTTTCAAGCGGATGCGTACCGCCTTCCCGCGGGTGACCGTCAAGCTGGGGGCCAGCCTCGATGGCCGCACCGCCATGGCGAGCGGCGAGAGCCAGTGGATCACCTCCCCGGATGCGCGCCGTGACGTGCAGCGGCTGCGGGCCCGCCACGATGCGGTGCTCTCCAGCGCTGAAACCGTGCTGGCTGACGGTGCCTCCTTGACCGTGCGCTGGGACGAGCTGCCCTCCTCGGTCAAGGCGAGCTATCCCAAAGAGACCCTGCGCCAGCCGCTGCGGGTCATCGTCGATTCGCAAAACCGCCTTACCCCAGATCTGCCGCTGTTCAAGAGCGAGAGTCCAGTGCTGCTGGCCCGTCACAAGGCGTCCGGCGAGTGGCCCGAGTGGGTGCAGCAGCTGGAGCTGCCGCTGCTGGATGGCAAGCTGGATCTGGTCAGCCTCTTCATGCTGCTGGCCAAACAGAACGTCAACTCGGTACTGGTCGAGGCGGGGCCACGGCTGTGCGGCGCCCTGCTGGAGAAGGGGCTGGTGGATGAGCTGGTGCTCTATCAGGCGCCCAAACTGATGGGGGATGAGGGGCGTGGCCTGTTCCATCTGCCGGGTCTGACCCGGCTGTTCCAGGCCCCCAAGCTCGCCATCAAGGATGTGCGCATGGTGGGGCCGGATATTCGCATTACCGCCAAAATAGCCTGATTTATCAATGTTCAAGGGGGCATAATCAGCCCCCGTCATCAGCAAGGTGATCTGCATGTTTACCGGAATTATCGAAGCGGTGGGAACCCTGGCCGAGCTGCGCCGTCAGGGCGATGACATGGCCCTCACCGTCCACGCACCAGGTCTGGATTTTAGCGACGTCAAACTGGGCGACTCCATCGCCACCAATGGTGTCTGCCTCACCGTGGTGGCGCTGGGCGACAAGAGCTATACCGCTGATGTGTCGCTGGAAACCCTCTCCCGTACCGGTTTTGCCGCCGCCAGAGTGGGCGATCGGGTCAACCTCGAGAAGGCGCTGATGCCCACCTCCCGCCTCGGCGGCCATCTGGTCTCCGGCCACGTGGATGGGGTAGGGGAGGTGAAAAGCGTCTCCAGCAGCGGCCGCGCCATCGAGTACTGGATCAAGGCGCCGGGGGAACTCTCCCGCTACATCGCCGAGAAAGGCTCCATTGCGGTGGATGGCATCAGCCTCACCGTCAACGCCGTGCAGGGCGATCTGTTCCGCCTGACGATCGTGCCCCACACCGCGCAGGAGACCACTATTGCCAGCTGGAAGCCGGGTCACAAGGTCAACCTCGAGGTGGATCAGATCGCCCGTTATCTGGAGCGGCTGATGATGGGCAAGAGTCAGGAGAGCAGCGCCTCTACCCTGACTCTGGACAAGCTGGCCAAGGCCGGTTTTCTCTGATGGTCGGGGTGTTGGCCCCGACCAAAACGATTTTCTGTGATCCCGCTCCGATTGAAATGGGGCCATGCGCCCCAATCTAGAGCAGCATATCTCGCATTCCCGTTGAGCCTGCGGGCTCAATCCCCAAATAGACAGATGGAGTAGCCCATGGCGCTGAGCACAACCCAGGAAATCATTGCCGACATCAAGGCTGGCAAGATGGTGATCCTGATGGATGACGAAGACAGGGAGAACGAAGGGGACCTCATCATGGCCGCCTCCTGTGTCCGTCCGGAGGATATCAACTTCATGGCCCGCTACGGCCGTGGCCTCATCTGCCTGACCCTGACCCGGGATCGCTGCAAGCAATTGGCGCTGCCGCTGATGGTAGATCGCAACAATGCCCAGTTCTCCACCGCCTTTACCGTCTCCATCGAGGCGGCAGAAGGGGTGACCACAGGTATCTCAGCTGCTGATCGTGCGGTGACCGTGCAGGCCGCTGTGGCGCCCAATGCCAAGGCAGCCGATCTGGTGCAGCCGGGCCACATCTTCCCGCTGATGGCGCAGGATGGCGGTGTGCTGACCCGTGCCGGTCACACCGAAGCGGGCTGCGATCTGGCCCGTCTGGCCGGTTTCGAGCCTGCCGCCGTCATCGTCGAGATCCTCAACGAAGATGGCACCATGGCGCGCCGTCCTGATCTGGAGCTGTTTGCCGAGGAGCACGGCATCAAGCTCGGCACCATTGCCGACCTTATCGAGTACCGCAACCAGCACGAGACCACGGTCGAGAAGGTGGCCGAGTGCAAGCTGCCGACCGAGTTTGGCGAGTTTGACCTCATCACCTTCCGCGACACCATCGACAATCAGGTTCACTTCGCCCTGAAAAAGGGTGAGGTGCAGGCCGACCAGCCGACGCTGGTTCGCGTCCATCTGCACGACGTGTTGAGCGATCTGCTGTTGACCGACCGCCATGCAGCCCGCAGCTGGCCGCTGCCCAAGTCCATGGCCCGCATCGCCGACGAGGGCGGTGTGCTGGTGATCCTGGGGGCGGAAGCCCACGGCGCCGAGCTGCTGGCCCGGGTCAAGGGTTTTGAAGCCGCCGACAAGGGGTTGGCGCCGGAAGGAGCCAAGTGGCAGGGTACTTCGCGTCGGGTGGGCGTTGGCTCCCAGATCCTCAAGGCCCTTGGCGTAAGCAAGATGCGCCTGTTGAGCTCGCCGAAGAAGTACCATGCCCTCGGCGGTTTCGGTCTGGAAGTGGTTGAATACATAGGCGAATAAACGCTACAGCTGCGGCTTGCAGAGGGCGTTATCCGTCCTCGGCAAGGCGTGGCGTATGCCGGCGCATGACCACGCCGGCTCGTTGAATTGGCGATCATGGCCGCTCGTTGCGGCCATGGTTTTTGTCGTGGGTCTGTTGTGCTAGAATGTGCGCACTTTTGACTCCGGCCCTTTTGCTTTCACAGATACAGGATTTCCAATGAAGGTTATCGAAGGAAACATTGCCGCTCCCGAGGCGCGCGTTGCCATTGTCGTTGCCCGTTTCAACAGCTTCATCAACGACAGCCTGGTGAGTGGTGCAGTAGACGTACTGAAGCGTCAAGGTCAAGTGCAGGACAGCAATCTGACTCTGGTGAAAGTACCGGGCGCAGTTGAAATGCCGCTGGTTATCAAGAAGCTGGCCAAGAGCGGCAAATATGACGCCATCGTGGCGGTCGGTACTGTCATCCGTGGCGGCACCTACCACTTCGATCTGGTGGCAAACGAGAACAGCAAAGGCATGGCCCAGGTGATGATGGAGTATGAAATCCCCGTCGCCTTCGGTGTGCTGACCACTGAAAACATTGAACAAGCCATCGAGCGTGCAGGTACCAAGGCGGGTAACAAGGGTGCAGAGGCTGCACTGGCAGCGCTCGAAATGATCAACGTCCTGAAAGAACTGGACGTGTAACGAGGAGAAATGCATTGAAACCGTCTGAGCGCCGTAAAGCCCGCCATTGCGCCACCCAGGCCATCTACCAGTGGCAGATGACCAAGGCTAACGTGGGTGACATCGAAGAGCAGTTCAAGATCGATCAGGACACCAAGGGTGTAGACCTGAACTATTTCCGCGATCTGCTGTTCGGGGTAGCCCTCCACTGCAGCGAGCTGGACAAGGTGTTTGCACCTTTCCTCTCCCGTCCGCTGGAAGAAGTGGACATGGTGGACAAGGCGATCCTGCGTCTGGCGACCTACGAGCTGACCCGTCGTGATGATGTGCCGCCGCGCGTGGTCATCAACGAAGCGATCGAGCTGGCCAAAGCTTTTGCTGCCGATGACAGCCACAAGTTTGTCAACGGTGTACTGGACAAGGTAATCAAGTCGCTGGACAAGCGCTGATAGCTGCGTTCATCAGCATCTAATAGAGGAGCCAGCTTATCGCTGGCTTTTTACTGTATGGGTGAATTCGAGCTGATTGATAAGTACTTCAAGGTCCCCCACGCCCGCAAGGACGTGGTGATGGGCCCTGGAGACGATTGCGCCCTGCTGACCCTGCCCCCCGACACCCAGCTGGCGGTGAGCACGGATACCCTGGTCAGCGGCGTGCACTTCTTCCCCGACATGGATCCGGTCGATCTCGGCTACAAGGCGCTGGCGGTCAATCTCTCCGATCTTGCCGCCATGGGGGCCGAGCCGCGCTGGGTCTCGCTGGCGCTGACGCTGCCGGCCATTAACGAGAGCTGGGTTGCCGGCTTTGCCGAAGGATTCCTGGAGCTCGCCGAGTACTACAACGTGGCGCTGGTGGGCGGGGACATGACCCGCGGGCCGCTCTCCATCACGGTGTCGGTCAAGGGATCGGTGCCTGCCGGTCGCGCCCTGATGCGCAGCGGTGCCAAAGCCGGTGACGGCATCTATGTGACCGGCACTCTGGGGGATGCCGCCCTGGCGCTCTCCCACCTGCTGGGCAAACGCACCCTCAACGAGAACCAGCTGGCGGCCGTGCTGCCGCGCCTCGACCACCCCCATCCCCGCATTCTGGCCGGACAGGCGCTGCGCGGACTGGCGGGCAGTGCGCTGGATCTCTCCGACGGTCTGGCATCAGATCTCGGCCACATCCTCAAGGCGTCCGGCGTGCGGGCCCAGATTGATCTCGATCTGCTGCCGCTCTCGCCGGTGCTGCAGGATGCGGTGAGCGAGCAGGATGCGTGGCAGCTGGCGCTGGCCGGTGGCGATGACTACGAGCTCTGCTTTACCGTACCGGAGGAGCACCGCGGCGCGCTCGATACGGCGCTGGCCCACAGCGGGGTCAAGTTCAGCCGCATCGGCCGCATCGTGGCGGGCGAGCCGGGCATCGACTACCTGCGTGGCGACCAAGCGGTCGAGTTGCAACTGAAAGGGTGGGATCACTTCGCATGAGTTTGTTCAGGATAAAGCCCGAGCTGACACGACTGGATCTGAAAAATCCGCTTCATTTTTTGGCGGTGGGGTTTGGTTCCGGTCTCAGCCCCAAAGCGCCGGGCACCATGGGCACCCTGGCGGCCATTCCGCTCTATCTGCTGGTGAGCGGGCTGCCGACCCACTGGTTTATCGCCTTGCTGGCGGTGGGGTTTGTTGTGGGGATCCGTATCTGCCAGAGCGCCACCGATGCCATCGGCATGCCGGATCACGGCGCCATCGTCTGGGACGAGGTGATCGGTTTTGGTGTCACCATGATCGCCGCGCCAGCCGGTTGGGAGTGGGTGGTGGCGGGCTTCGCGCTGTTCCGGTTGTTTGACGTGCTCAAGCCCTGGCCCATCTCCTGGTTTGATCGCCGGATCCACGGTGGCCTGGGCATCATGCTGGACGATCTGATCGCTGGCCTGTTCGCCCTGTTTTGTATGCAATTACTGGCATTCTGGCTCGGTTGAGTGCCCCCTTCCGGGGGATGACCGTTCTGGCATCCCCCGATTTATATCTGCTTAATTTTCATTCATCGGCATATGCTGCCGTTTATCATCCATTTCACATAAATATTCACTACTCATTCGGGGCTGGCGATTGTTTTGGAAATAGTGATAAATGCTGCTTGTTGCGTTGTTGTTGAAATTAAAGTAATGATACCAATAGATGTACGGACGCACCGGCCATTTGTGTGATGAAAATCATCATTTATCTCTGCCGAGTTGGTGGTTATCTGCACAAAACATTGCGGAATTGTATAACTCAATCATTTACACCCGTGGTCAAACCGTCTAAGTTACTCGCGGGTTATTCCAAAAAAATGCAAAAAACCCGCCCGGATCGCTGGTTTCGCTGCCTCATGGATTGAGCAAATATTGCCCAAGGTAACAACCGGCATCTGCGGCTGATTTACGGACGAATTATTTGGGACGGATGTCCCCCGCAGAGGTAAACATGTCCTTGCTCGAAGTAAAGAACTTGCGGATCGAGTACCCCTCCCGTTACGGGGTGCTGGCCGCGGTGAAGGATCTCTCTTTCTCTATCGAAAAGGGTGAGATTGTCGGGGTGGTCGGTGAATCCGGCGCCGGCAAGTCCACCATCGGCAACGCCGTTATCGATCTCCTGAGCCCGCCGGGTCGCATCGCCCGCGGTGATATCTATCTCAATGGCGAGCTCATCTCCGGCAAGAGCCAGAACGAGATGCGGGCCATCCGTGGCTCCCGTATCGGGTTCATATTCCAGGACCCCATGACCTCCCTCAACCCGCTGTTCACCGTTGAGCATCAGCTGGTGGAGACCATTCTGGCCAATACCGACCTCTCTCGCGAAGCCGCTTTTGCCAAGGCATTGGAGCTGATGGGGGCGGTGGGTATTCCGCAGCCGGAGCTGCGCATCAAGCAGTATCCACACCAATTTTCCGGTGGCATGCGTCAGCGGGTGGTTATCGCCATTGCGCTCTCCTGCGATCCGGAGCTGATCATCGCCGATGAGCCGACCACGGCGCTCGACGTCTCCATTCAGGATCAGATCCTCCAGCTTATCCGCGCCCTCTGCAAAGAGCGTCAGGTGGGCTGCATGCTGGTGACCCACGACATGGGCGTGGTCTCCAACGTTACCGACAAGGTGGCGGTGATGTATCGCGGCGATCTGGTGGAGTTCGGCCTGACCGAACAGGTGTTGGGCAACCCCAATCACCCCTATACCCGCAGCCTCATCTCGGCGGTCCCCCGTTCCGATGTGAAGCTGGTGCGCTTCCCGCTGGTCTCCTATATCGAGGATGCCAGTGCGCCGGATACCAATATTGACCTCAAGACCCACTGGCTCGGCCAGAGTCAGGACGAGCGTGCCTATGAAGGGGCGCTGCTGCGGGTGGAGAACGTCGATCTGAAGTTCGTCACCAAGGACTCCATCTTCCCGAGCCGTCGCCAGTATGTGCGCGCCTGCAACAACATCAGCTTCGAGATCTTCGAAGGGGAGACCTTCGGTCTGGTGGGGGAATCGGGCTCCGGCAAATCGACTATTGCCCGCGCCATCACCGGTCTCTATCCGCCTGATACCGGCAAAATCTTCTTTGAGGGGATCGATCTGACAGCTCTCAAGAGCGAGCGCGAGCGTCGCCCGCTGCGTCGCCAGATGCAGATGGTGTTCCAGAACCCCTATTCGTCGATGAACCCGCGGATGAAGGTACGCGACATCATTGCCGAGCCGATCCGCTTCCATCAGCTGGCGAGCAGCGAGAGCCAGATTGAGGGGATTGTCGGCGATCTGCTGGATCACGTGGGTCTCGGTCGTGGTGCCGGGGTCAAGTATCCCCACGAGTTCTCCGGCGGTCAGCGCCAGCGTATCTCCATTGCCCGCGCCCTGGCCACTCGCCCGCGCTTCCTTATCTGCGATGAGCCGACCTCGGCGCTGGATGTGTCGGTGCAGGCCCAGATCCTCAACCTGCTCAAGGATCTGCAGCAGGAGCTCAAGCTCACCATGCTGTTTATCAGCCACGATCTGCCGGTGATCCGCCAGATGTGCGACCGCATCGGGGTGATGCAGCACGGTCATCTGGTGGAAGTGGCCGAGACCGAGAAACTCTTTACCAATGCCGAGCATGAGTACAGCCGCAAGCTGATCTCCCTCATGCCGGAGTTCAAGGGAATGTCCCGCGAGGGGCTGGAAATCGCAAGCTAGGAGAGCGCCGGTGCGCCGGTCTGCTTGTCAAAAAAAGTGTCATAAGAAAGCCAAAAGCATGGAGAACAAGATGAAGAAAGGATTGTCCAAGATTGCCCTGGCGCTGTTTGCCGCCGGTTTCGCCTTCAGTGTCTCAGCCGCTGATATCAAGGTGGGTGTCGCTTCTGACGCCACTTCGCTGGATCCGCAGGAGCAGCTCTCCGGTCAGACCCTGGAGATGTCGCACCTGGTATTCGATCCCCTGATGCGTTACACCCAGGACCTGCAGTTCGAGCCCCGTCTGGCCGAGAAGTTCGAACGTGTCGATGACAAGACCGTCCGCTTCCATCTGCGCAAAGGGGTCAAGTTCCACTCCGGTAACGACTTCACCGCTGACGACGTGGTGTGGACCGTTAACCGCCTGAAATCCTCCGTCGACTTCAAGGCGATCTTCGATCCCATCAGCGAAGTGAAGAAGGTCGATGACTACACCGTCGATCTCGTCACCGCCAAGCCGTTCCCGCTGGTGCTGCAGACCGTCACCTACATCTTCCCGATGGACTCCAAGTTCTATACCGGCAAGACCGAAGCGGGCAAAGACAAGGCCGAGATCGTCAAAAACGGCGACTCCTATGCCTCTACCCACGTTTCCGGTACTGGCCCGTTCACCGTCAAGTTCCGCGAGCAGGGTGTGAAGCTGGATTATGCCCGCAACGCCAACTACTGGGACAAAGCCTCCAAGGGTAACGTCGAGAACCTGACCGTGGTGCCGATCAAGGAAGATGCGACCCGTGTTGCAGCCCTGCTGGGTGGCGACGTGGACATGATCTATCCGGTTGCGCCCAACGATCTGGAGCGCGTGAAGAATGGCAAGGACTCCCAGCTGGTCACCCTGTCCGGTACCCGCGCCATCATCATCGAGCTGAACCAGAACACCAACCCGGCACTGAAAGACAAGCGTGTACGTCAGGCGATCAACTACGCCATCAACCAGGTGGGCATCGTTGAGAAGATCAACAAGGGCTTCGGTACCCCTGCTGGCCAGCTGAGTCCGAAAGGCTATGCCGGTCACAACGAGGCGCTGGTGCCCCAGTATGATCTGGCCAAGGCCAAGGAGCTGATGAAAGAGGCCGGTTACGAGAAAGGCTTCAAGATGACCTTCATCTCCCCGGCTGCCCGCTACGTCAACGACGTCAAGATTGCCCAGGCTGTCTCCGCCATGCTGGCCAAGATCAACATCAAGGTGGATCTGAAGACCATGCCGGTGGCCCAGTACTGGCCAGAGTTTGACAAGTGCGCCGCAGACATGCAGCTGATCGGCTGGCACTCCGACACTGAAGATACCGCGAACTTCTTCGAGTTCCTGACCTTCACCAAGGACGCCAAGACTGGTATGGGTCAGTACAACTGCGCCGGTTACGCCAACGCCGAAGCTGACAAGCTGGTGATGGATGCCAACGCCGAGACCGATCCGGCCAAGCGTGCCGAGATGCTCAAGAAGGTCGAAGCCATGCTGATCGAAGATGCTGCCTACGTGCCGTTGCACTGGGAAGATCTGGCCTATGGCGCCAAGAAGAACGTCGACATCAAGCCGGTGGTCAACGTGATGAACTTCCCTTACCTGGGTGACCTGGTGGTCAGCAAGTAAGAGAACGTCGCAAGGAAGGACGGGGCGGGGTGGTCAGCTGGCCACTCCGCCCACTAACAGAAGCCTGTGCCACGACACAGGCCACGTAGAAGGACAAGCATGTTTACATTCCTGCTGAAACGGTTCTATCAGGCCGTGATAGTGATGTTCGTCATCAGCCTGGTCGCCTTCTCCATCCAGGATAATCTGGGTGACCCGTTGCGCGAGCTGGTGGGACAATCCGTCTCCGAAGCCCAGCGTCACGAGTTGCGCGAGAAGATGGGCCTTAACGATCCCTTCCTCATCAAATACAGCCGCTTTCTGAAAAATGCGGTGCATGGGGATTTGGGCACCTCCTATTTCTTCAAGCGACCTGCTCTCGAGGTGATCCTCGACAAGCTGGTGGCTACCCTTGAGCTGGTGTTTGCTGCCGCGCTTATCATCGTGGTGGTCTCCATTCCACTCGGTGTCTATTCGGCGATCCGCCCGCGCAGCATTCCCACCAAGATCATCATGGCGGGGAGCAGTATCGGTATCTCGATCCCGGTATTTTTGACCGCCATCATGCTGATGTACCTCTTCTCCATCCAGCTGGGCTGGCTGCCGGCCTATGGGCGCGGCGAGACCCGTAACCTGCTGGGCTGGGAGTCGGGCTTCTTTACCTGGGATGGCATCCTGCACCTGATCCTGCCCGCGGTGTCCCTCTCTTCCATCATGCTGCCGCTGTTTATCCGGCTGGTGCGCTCCGAGATGCTGGAGCAGCTCTCCTCCGAGTACGTCAAATTCGCCCGCGCCAAAGGGCTGGATAACAACAAGGTCTACTATCAGCACGCTCTGAAGAACACCATGCTGCCGGTCATTACCGTCGGCGGGGTGCAGATCGGCACCATGGTGGCCTACACCATCCTGACCGAGAGCGTGTTCCAGTGGCCGGGCACCGGCTTCCTGTTCCTTGAGGCGATCCACCGGGTCGATACCCCGCTGATCACCGCCTACGTCATCTTCGTGGGACTGATCTTCGTGGTGACCAATACCCTGGTCGACCTGCTCTACGGGTTGATTAACCCGACTGTTAACCTGACTGCCAAGGGGTAAGCATGAGTAACGCTGTAACTGCAAGCCCAAGCCGTTGGGCACGATTCAAGAACTCAGACATCGTCTACTACTTCCTGCGGGACAAGGTAGCCATGTTCAGCTTTGCGGTGTTCGTGGTATTTGTGCTGGCGGCGCTGTTGGCCCCCTGGCTCGCCCCGCACAACGTCTATGACCAGACCAGTTTTGATCTGATGGATGCCGAGTTGCCCCCCTCCTGGCTCGAAGGCGGCGAGGAGCGTTTCTGGCTCGGTACCGACAACCAGGGGCGGGATATCTGGAGTACCATTCTCTATGGCGCCCGTATCTCCCTCACCATCGGTCTGTTTGCGGTGGCGCTGCAGCTGGTGCTCGGTATCGTCATCGGTCTGATTGCCGGTTACTTCGGTGGCCGCATCGACAACTTGCTGATGCGCTTTGCCGATGTGCAGCTGTCGTTCTCCACCATGATGGTGGCGATCATCATCTCCGCCATCTTTCAGGCAACCTTTGGCTCCGAATTCTACTCGAAGTTCGCCATCATGATGCTGGTGGTGATCATCGGTATTGCCGAGTGGCCGCAGTACGCCCGTACTGTGCGCGCCTCTGTGCTGGCGGAGAAGAAGAAGGAGTATGTGGAGGCGGCCAAGGTGATGGGGTTCCGCGCCCCGCGCATCATGTTCCGCCACATTCTGCCCAACTGTTTGTCGCCCATTCTGGTTATCTCCACAGTGCAGGTGGCCAACGCCATCATGAGCGAGGCGGCGCTCTCCTTCCTTGGTTTGGGGATGCCGGTTGATCAGCCCTCGCTCGGTTCGCTGATTAGCGTCGGCTTCAACTACATCTTCTCCGGCTCCTGGTGGATCACCGCCTTCCCGGGCATCTGTCTGGTGGTGCTGGTGCTGGTCATCAACCTGCTGGGCGACTGGCTGCGGGATGTATTTAACCCCAAGATCTACAAAGGGTAATCCAAGTAAGAAACGCAAAATAAGAAGGGCGCCAGTGAGGCGCCCTTCTTTTGTTTGATAGCTTTAACACGTTATCAGGCTTGCAGCCAGCTTTCGATACTGCGCTGGATGCCTGCATCGTCCAGACCGAGCAGGGCATAGATCTCCTGCTGGGTACCCTGTTCCACGAAGCGATCCGGCAAGCCAAGGTTGAGCACCGGCTTGCACTGCTTGCTGCGCATCAGCAGTTCGTTCACCGCCGAACCGGCGCCGCCCATGATGGCGTTGTCTTCCAGAGTGACGAACTGATCGTGGCTGGCCGCCAGCGACAGCACCAGTGCCTCATCCATCGGTTTGACAAAGCGCATATCCACCAAGGTGGCATCCAGCACTTCGGCGGCCGCTTTGGCGTGGTGCAGCAGAGTACCAAAGGCCAGAATGGCAGTGCCCTTGCCCTCTCGCAGGATACATCCCTTGCCGAGCTCCAGTGCCTGCATCTCTGACGAGATGGGGGCGTCGCTCAGGCTGCTGCCGCGCGGATAGCGCACTGCTGCAGGGCCCTGATGGATATAGCCGGTATAGAGCATCTGGCGGCACTCGTTCTCGTCAGATGGCGTCATCACCACCATGTTGGGCACGGTGCGCAGGAAGCTGATATCGAACGCCCCCTGATGGGTCGGACCATCGGCGCCCACCAGACCGGCCCGGTCGATGGCGAACAGCACCGACAGATCTTGCAGCGCTACGTCGTGGATCACCTGATCGTAGGCGCGCTGCAGGAAGCTCGAATAGATGGCGACCACCGGCTTCTTGTCGGCGATGGCAAGACCGGCAGCAAAAGTGACCGCGTGCTGCTCGGCAATAGCCACATCGAAGTAGCGATCCGGATACTGCTGGCTGAATTTCACCAGCCCGGAGCCTTCGCGCATGGCGGGGGTGATGCCGACCAGCTTCTCGTCTTTGGCTGCCATGTCGCACAGCCACTGGCCGAAGATGGCCGAGAAGGTGGGCTTGGCACCACTCGCCTTGGGCAGGGCGCACTCGTCCGGATTGAACTTGGGCACGGCATGATAACCGATAGGGTCTTTTTCGGCGGGCTCGTAGCCCTTGCCCTTCTTGGTCTTGACGTGCAGCAGCTGCGGCCCCTTGAGATTGCGCATGTTGCGCAGGGTCTCGACAAGTGCCTCGATATCGTGACCGTCGATGGGGCCGATGTAGTTGAAGCCGAACTCCTCGAACAGGGTGCCGGGCACCACCATCCCCTTGAGGTGCTCTTCGGCCCGCTTGGCCAGCTCCTTGACCGGCGGCAGACCGGCCAGCACCTTCTTGCCGCCTTCGCGGATGGTGGTGTAGAGCTTGCCGGACATGACCCGGGCCAGATGGTTGTTGAGCGCGCCGACATTCTCGGAGATGGACATCTCGTTGTCGTTGAGGATCACCAGCATGTCTTTATGGACGTCGCCGGCGTGGTTGAGCGCTTCAAAAGCCATCCCCGCCGTGATGGCGCCATCACCGATCACCGCAGCAACCTTGCGGCCCAGCCCTTCACTCTCGGCGGCAACCGCCATACCGAGCGCGGCACCGATGGAGGTGCTGGAGTGGCCGACGGAGAGCACGTCGTACTCGCTTTCGCCACGCCAGGGGAAGGGGTGCAGACCATCCTTCTGCCGGATGGTGTGGATCTGGTCGCGGCGCCCGGTCAGGATCTTGTGGGGATAGGCCTGATGGCCCACATCCCAGATCAGCCGATCGAACGGGGTGTTGTAGACGTAGTGCAGGGCCACGGTCAGTTCGACCGTGCCGAGACCGGAGGCAAAGTGTCCGCTGGAGCGGCTGACGGAGCGCAGCAGATATTCGCGCAGCTCGTTGCACAGCACCGGTAGCCGCTCTTTGGGCAGGGAACGCAGCTCTATCGGGGTGTCCGCGAGGGCCAGGTTGGGGAAATTGCTAATATCAACGCTCATATTGTTACTGTTATCCAGCGTTTAGTGGGTTCGCTCGATGATGTAATCGGCAAACGCTTCCAGAATGTCGGTATTGTAGGGCAAGGATTGCAGGGCTGTTAAGGCTTTCCCATGCAGTTCGCGAGCCAGCTCACGGGCATTTTCGAGTCCGAGCAGGGCTGGATAGGTACTTTTCTCCAGCGCCAGGTCAGAACCTTGCGGCTTGCCCAGGGTGGCGGTATCGCCTGTGATGTCGAGGATGTCATCCTGCACCTGGAAGGCGAGGCCGATGGCGGAGGCATAGGTTTGCAGTGCAGCCAGCGTGGCGTCATCGACATCGGCTTTGCACAGGGCGCCGAGCGCCACGGCACATTCAATCAGCGCACCGGTCTTGTGGCGGTGTACCTGCTCCAGTTCGGCGAGCGAGATCTGGCGCCCTTCGGCCTGCAGATCCAGCGCCTGACCGCCACACATACCGAGATAGCCGGAGGCGCGGGCGAGGGTACTCAGCATCCGCACCCGGTTGGTCATCAAGGAGTCGGGCATGGGATGATCGGCCAGAATGGAGAACGCCAGGGTCTGCAGCGCATCACCGGCCAGAATGGCAGTTCCTTCGTCAAACGCCTTGTGAACGGTTGGCTGACCACGACGCAGGTCGTCGTTATCCATGGCGGGCAGGTCATCGTGCAGCAGGGAGTAGGCGTGGATGCACTCCACGGCAGCCGCAGGGCCATCCAGCAGTTCACTTTTGACGCCCAGCATCTCGCCGACCGCGTAGACCAGAAACGGGCGAACCCGCTTGCCGCCCAGCAGCAGGCCATAACTCATGGCATCGCGCAGACGCGGCGCCATGGCGGGCAAGGATTCAAGTTGTGCTGACAGACAGTCGTCAATACGCTGACGATGCAGACGGGAAAAATGGTCCAGCGCCACTCACTCCTCTCCTTGTTCTGGCTGGAAGGGGGCGAGCTGGTCACTGCCATCGGCTTGACTGAGCAGGATCTGGATCTTCTGTTCGGCCAGTTCCAGCTTCTGCTGACCGGCCCGAACCAGATGAACGCCCTGCTCGAACTGCTTGAGTGCCTCTTCCAGGGGTAGGGAACCTTGTTCCAGCTGATGAACGATGGTTTCCAGCTCTTCCAGAGTGGCATCAAAACTCAGACGGTCGATTTTTTTACTGGCCATGTCCATCCTCGGGGATTGAAAAAAACGGCTTATATTAACATCGACCGTCCACAGGGGGGAGGCAGAAAAGCATTGCCCCCTCAAACTCTCGCTAAACTGGCCGATAATGAGCCATCATTCTCAGTGGATGCATGCTTGCCGCTAGGGTCGCAATAGCAGAAAATTCAACAAACTATAATTAGGCATAAGAACCGGTGACAGGAGTAGGGACGTGGATCTAGGGAGCTTGTTAGGTATCGTTTTAGGATTCGGTGTCGTGATTTACGGCATGATCCTTGGTGGCTCGTTGAGCATGTTTATCGATATGCCATCGGTCTATATCACTATTCTTGGCTCAATCTTCATCGCCATGATGAAGTTCAATATCGGGCAGTTTTTTCTGGCTTTCAAGGTGGCGGGCAAAGCCTTTATGTACAAGGGCGACAAGCTCGACGATTTGATCGCCAAAGCCGTTGAACTGGCTGATGCGGCTCGCAAAGGGGGGTTTCTGGCGCTGGAGGCAGCAGAGATCCCCAATGCATTTATGAAGAAAGGGATCGACATGCTGGTGGATGGTCACGATGCCGAAGTGGTGCGTGCCGTGATGGAAAAGGATATCGACCTGACAGCCGAGCGCCATGTCATTGCCATCAAGGTCTTCCGTACCCTTGGGGATCTGGGCCCAGCCATGGGGATGATAGGTACGTTGGTGGGCCTGGTGGCTATGTTGTCAAATATGAGTGACCCCAAGTCGATCGGTCCGGCAATGGCGGTGGCCTTGCTTACCACCCTGTACGGAGCGATTGAGGCCAACATGATCGCTATTCCTATTGCTGACAAGCTGGAGCTGCGCAGCGGGGAGGAGAAGCTCAGTCGTACCCTGATCCTTGATGCCATTATGGGGATTCAGGATGGCCAGAACCCGCGGGTGATCCAGTCCATGCTGCAGAACTATCTGAGCCAGTCCAAACGCAATACCGGCGCGGAGTAAGCACCATGTCTGATTGCAAATGTCCCCCCCCCGGTCTTCCTGCCTATATGGGCACCTTTGCCGACTTGATGTCGCTGCTGATGTGCTTCTTCGTGCTGCTGCTCTCCTTTGCCGAGATGGATGTACTCAAGTTCAAGCAGATCGCGGGCTCTATGAAGAATGCTTTCGGAGTGCAGAACATCCTTGAGGTGAAAGATATTCCCAAGGGAACCTCGGTGATTGCCCAGGAGTTCCGGCCCGGTCGCCCTGAGCCCACGCCGATTGATACCGTGATGCAGCAGACCATCGATATGACTCAGACCGAACTGGAGTTTCTGCCCGGCGAGGCGGATCAGGCAGGTGGTCAGGACAAGAGTGATGGCAAGCAGACGGGGGGCGATACCGCGCAGGATGCAAAGAAGGCGCAAGAACAGTCCAATACCCTGGCCAAAGCCCTCGCCGAGCAGATGAAAGATCAGATCCAGGACGGTGCCATCGAAATTGAGGCTCTGGGCCAGCAGATCATCATCCGGATCAGGGAAAAAGCGTCGTTCCCGGCCGGTTCGGCATTTCTGCAGCCCCAGTTCTGGCCGGTTATTCGCAAGGTCGCGACCCTGCTCAAGGATGTGCCGGGTGAAATCACCATCTCCGGTCACACTGACAACGTCGCGACCGAAGATGAGCTGTTCCAGTCCAACTGGGAGTTGTCGTCGCAACGGGCGGTGGCGGTGGCGCACCAGATGCTGAAGGTCCCCGGTTTTGATCAGGGGCGACTGGTGGTGCAGGGGATGGCGGACTCCCAACCATTGGTGCCCAATACGACCCCTGAAAATCGTCGGATGAACCGGCGGGTGGAGATCGCCATCATGCAGGGCAAACCGACTGTTTCGGCCCCCATTTCCGTACCGGAAGGGAAGTAAGCGAGGGTAATATCGATGACGCAAGTGGGATCTGCATCAGGGGGCTGACGTGGATTTTGTGTTGGCTTCATATTAAGATGCCTCATCCGAACCGATTGCTGCGGCCTCCTTGCAGATGGCCGCAGTTTCTATTTTCAAGCAACCCAGGTTTCGACTATGAATCATACTCCGATGACTGTTCGCGGCGCTGAGAAGCTGCGCGAAGAGCTCGATTATCTCAAGACCGAGCTTCGTCCCCAGATTATCGAAGCGATTGCCGATGCCCGTGAGCACGGTGATCTGAAGGAAAACGCCGAATACCATGCCGCTCGCGAGCAGCAGGGGTTCTGTGAAGGCCGCATTCAGGAGATTGAAGCCAAGCTCTCCAATGCGCAGGTGATCGATGTCACCAAGATGACCAACAACGGCCGCGTTATTTTTGGCGCGACGGTGACTTTGCTCAAGAGCGAGACAGAGGAAGAGGTGGTTTACCGCATCGTGGGTGATGATGAGGCTGATATCAAACAGAACCTCATCTCTGTCAACTCCCCCATTGCCCGCGCCCTGATTGGCAAGGAAGTGGACGATGTTGCAATCGTCAAGACCCCTGCTGGCGATGTGGAATACGAAGTACTGGAAGTCGCTTATATCTAAGCGAATGCTACAGACGATGAAACAGGGGGGCTGGTGCTCCCCTGTTTGTCTTTATCTATATGATTATTGATAAAAATCAGGACAGATACGCCTCGGTAAAGGCGTCTTGATGACGCTGAAACAACCAGTGGCGCAGCCGTTCGATGTTGCTCTCGCTCATTTGAAAGCTCAGCGCCCAGGTGGCATGCTCGGCATTGGCTTTGATGCGCCTTACCAGTCGTCCCTGCAGTGGAAGAGGGGCCTCTTGCTCGATACAGAGCTCGCCGTTGATGGGAGTATCGGCCACCATATCGGTTGGCAAATTTTCCACGATGAGGCCGTTGAGGGAGAGGCTGAGTACCTGAAACAGGCCCAGCTCGCTGCATAGCTTGGCTTTTTGGGTGAGACGCCAGGCGCGCGGTTGCGCAAATCCCAGCTCCCTGATGACCGGTGCAGATAAGCGGGGCTCGACGAAGCCATCTTCCCCTTGGGTAAAGCTCAGAGGAAAACGCAGCTGATGGCCTGCGAAGCGAGCTTCGAGTACAAGGTGTTCGGCTTTTTGCAGCAAGCCAAGCATGGGGGCATCGAGGTGACCACTCAGAACATGGGTGTCCTGATTGCTCCCCAAGTCCCGCAGCATGGCCAGCTCATCGTCGGTCAGAATAGGATGGTGAGCCATAATGCGTGTCCGGAAGTATTCATCGCAGGTTAAGGGCTTTGCGACTACTTTGGCAAGCGACTCGGGAAGAAGTGGAATAAGGAAAGAGCGATGCTCTTTCCTTTTACTTGCGGGGCAGCTGGATTTTGGGTTCGTTGGCTTGACGATAAATGGTCAGCACATGACCCATGCTTTGCACCTTGATTGAACCGGTTTCACGGACGATAGCATCCATAACCAGTTGTTTCATTTCGCGATCTTCAGAGGCAACCTTAACCTTGATCAGCTCGTGATGGTTCAGTGCCAGATCGATCTCGGCCAGTACACCTTCGGTCAGACCATGCTGACCCAGCAGGACGACAGGCTTGAGGCTATGGGCAAGGCCCTTGAGGTACTGTTTCTGTTTATTGTTGAGAATCATCGCAATTTCTTCATAAGTCAGGGTTGAAAGGGGCGTATTCTACCCCCACTTAGCCCTTAATACTAATAACCCTTGTGGTTTTTTAAAGTCGATTATCATGACCCAGAAAAAACGTTCCCCCAGTTCAACTCGCTGGTTAAAAGAACATTTCGACGATCAATACGTCAAAAAAGCCCAGAAAATGGGCCTGCGTTCTCGTGCTGTTTTCAAGATTGACGAGATCCAGGGCAAGGATCGCTTGCTGAAACATGGCATGACCGTAGTGGATTTGGGAGCTGCCCCCGGTGGTTGGTCCCAGTTTGCGGTTGAACAGGTTGGTGATTCGGGTCGCGTCATCGCATGTGACATTTTGCCGATGGATCCGATTGCTGGTGTCGATTTCCTGCAAGGGGACTTTCGGGAGGAAACTGTACTCGGCGCCTTGCTGGAGCGAGTGGGTCCCGACAAGGTCGATGTCGTGATGTCTGATATGGCGCCCAACATGAGCGGTACCCAGCAGGTGGATCAGGCTCGCGCCATGTATCTGGTCGAGCTGGCACTGGACATGTGCAATCAGGTATTGCGTAGTGACGGCAGTTTCGTAGTGAAGGTGTTTCAGGGAGAGGGCTTTGATGCCTATCTCAATGAAATTCGTAAACTTTTCTCCGCTGTCAAAATTCGTAAACCAGACTCATCCCGCGCCAGATCACGGGAAGTCTACATTGTGGCTACCGGTTTTAAACTGTAGTACCCTAACCTTCATCGTTAACTGTCAGTCTGCGAGGTTACTGATTTGAGTGACATGGCGAAAAACTTAATCCTGTGGCTGGTCATCGCCGTCGTTTTGATGTCGGTGTTCAATAGCTTCAGCCCCAGCGATACCACCAGTCGCCAGCTGGACTATTCCAGCTTCGTTAAAGAGGTGACCCAAGAGCAGATCCGTGAAGTGCGGATGGACGGTAAGGTCATTAATGGCGTCAAGCGTACTGGTGAACGATTCACCACCATCATCCCGGCGCCGGATCCCCAGCTGCTCAACGACATGCTCAATCACAATGTCAAAGTGATGGGTGAGAAGCCGGAAGAGCCGTCTCTGTTGACCTCTATCTTCATCTCCTGGTTCCCGATGCTGCTGCTGATCGGTGTCTGGGTCTTCTTCATGCGTCAGATGCAGGGTGGCGGTGGCAAAGGTGCCATGTCGTTCGGCAAGAGCAAGGCTCGCCTGATGAGCGAAGATCAGATCAAGACTACCTTTGCTGACGTTGCAGGTTGCGATGAAGCCAAGGAAGAGGTGAAGGAGCTGGTCGACTATCTGCGCGACCCGAGCAAATTCCAGAAACTGGGTGGCAAGATCCCGACCGGTGTGCTGCTGGTTGGTCCTCCCGGTACCGGTAAGACCCTGCTGGCCAAGGCCATTGCGGGCGAGGCCAAGGTGCCGTTCTTCACCATCTCGGGTTCCGATTTCGTGGAGATGTTCGTCGGTGTCGGTGCCTCCCGGGTGCGTGACATGTTTGAACAGGCCAAGAAATCTTCTCCCTGCATCATCTTCATCGATGAAATTGATGCGGTCGGTCGCCAGCGTGGCGCCGGTCTGGGTGGTGGTCACGATGAACGTGAGCAGACCCTTAACCAGATGCTGGTCGAGATGGATGGTTTTGAAGGCAATGAAGGCATCATCGTCATCGCAGCCACCAACCGTCCTGACGTACTGGATCCGGCACTGCTGCGTCCGGGCCGTTTCGACCGTCAGGTTGTGGTCGGTCTGCCGGATGTCCGTGGTCGCGAGCAGATCCTGAAAGTGCACATGCGCAAAGTTCCGCTGGCGGATGACGTCAATCCGGCACTGATTGCCCGTGGTACCCCCGGTTTCTCTGGTGCGGATTTGGCCAACCTGGTCAACGAGGCAGCCCTCTTCTCTGCTCGTGAGAGCCGCCGAGTGGTCTCCATGGCCGAGTTCGAGAAGGCCAAGGATAAGATCATGATGGGTGCGGAGCGTCGCTCCATGGTGATGAAAGAGTCCGAGAAAGAGATGACTGCATATCATGAAGCTGGCCACGCCATCATTGGTCGTCTGGTTCCGGATCATGACCCGGTTTACAAGGTCTCCATCATTCCGCGCGGTCGTGCGCTGGGTGTGACCATGTATCTGCCGGAGCAGGATCGCTGGAGCCATTCCAAGCAGCATCTGGAGTCGATGATCTCCAGTCTGTATGGCGGTCGTCTGGCAGAAGAGCTGATCTATGGTGCCGAGAAGGTATCGACCGGCGCGTCCAACGATATCGAGAGGGCGACCGACATTGCACGCAAGATGGTGACCCAGTGGGGTATGTCCGAGCGTCTCGGCCCAATGCTCTACGCGGAAGAAGATGGTGAAGTGTTCCTCGGTCGCAGCATGGCTAAGGCCAAGCACATGTCCGACGATACCGCTCGTGTCATCGATGCCGAGGTCAAGCAGGTCATCGACCGCAACTACGCCCGTTCCAAGCAGATCCTGCTGGATAACATGGACGTGTTGCACAGCATGAAAGATGCACTGATGAAGTACGAGACCATCGACGCCAAACAGATCGATGATCTGATGGCGCGTCGCGAGGTACGTGCTCCGAGCAACTGGCATGACGAGCACGGTGATACCCCGCAAGGTGGTTCCACCGTCGCTGCCGAGGCCAAGCCTGCCGATGAGGCTGCACCGGTGGCGGATGTCACTATCGACAAAGCCAACGATGCTCCGGCCAAATAATTGTGACTCTCCAAACCCCGGGCTTGCCCGGGGTTTTTCTTTATCAGATGGACGTGAAAATGCAGTTAACCAGCAAGGGGCTCAGCCTCTCCCTCGATCGTCCCCATGTGATGGGGATCCTCAATGTGACGCCCGACTCCTTCTCCGATGGCGGTAATTTCAACCAGTTTGAACGGGCAATGGCCCATGCGCGCCAGATGGTCTCTGACGGTGCGACCCTCATCGACATCGGTGGCGAGTCAACCCGCCCTGGTGCGCCCGATGTGAGCGAGCAGGAGGAGCTGGACAGGGTCATTCCTGTCGTGGAACAGATGGTCCGTGAGCTGGATGTGATGATCTCCCTCGATACCTCCAAAGCGACTGTGATGCGGGAGGGTTGCAAGGCGGGAGCCCATCTGATCAACGATGTGCGGGCACTGCAAGCACCTGGAGCACTGCAGGCCGCGGCTGAGGCTGCTGTCCCTGTCTGTCTGATGCATATGCAGGGGCAGCCGAGAACCATGCAAGTCGAGCCGCACTATGACGACCTGATCGGGGAGGTACGCGCCTTCTTTGATGAGCGTATTGCGGCTTGTCTGGCGGTCGGGATCCGTCGTGAAGAGCTGTTGCTGGATCCGGGATATGGCTTTGGCAAAACCCTTGCACACAACTATCAGCTGTTGGCGGCTCAAAAGGAACTGCTTGATTATGGCTTGCCGCTATTGGTGGGGATGTCGCGAAAGTCTATGATAGGCAACCTGCTGGGCCGTCCGGTGGATGAGCGTCTGGCGGGCAGTCTGGCATGCGCCCTTATCGGCATGCAGCATGGGGCCCGTATCATCAGGGTACATGATGTACGGGAGACCATGGACGCATTGCGCGTCGGTTGGCTGGCAATGACGGGACAAGATTTTATTTCCAGATAATAAAGAGAACAGACAATGGCAAGAAAGTATTTCGGTACCGATGGTGTGCGCGGCAAGGTTGGCGAATACCCGATCACCCCTGATTTTGTAATGAAATTAGGTTGGGCTGCCGGCAAGGTGCTCTCCAAGAAGGGCACCAAAAAGGTGCTGATTGGCAAAGATACCCGCATCTCCGGTTACATGCTGGAATCCGCGCTGGAAGCGGGGCTCTCTGCGGCAGGCCTCAAGGCCATTCTGATGGGACCGATGCCCACGCCGGCGGTTGCCTACCTGACTCGCACTTTCCGTGCCGAAGCTGGCATCGTCATCAGCGCTTCCCACAATCCCTTCTACGACAACGGCATCAAGTTCTTCTCCGCCGACGGCACCAAGCTGCCCGATGATGTCGAGCTGGCTATCGAAGCCGAGCTGGATCACGAGCTCAAGTGTGTCGAGTCGGCCGAACTTGGCAAAGCGGTGCGCATTGATGATGCCGCCGGTCGCTATATCGAATTCTGCAAGAGCACCTTCCCCTCCCACATGAATCTGGATGGGGTAAAAATGGTGGTCGACTGTGGCCACGGGGCGACTTATCACATTGCGCCTTCGGTTTTCCGCGAGCTGGGTGCCGAAGTGATCACCATGGGCTGTGCCCCGGATGGTCTCAACATCAACGATGGTGTCGGCTCGACTGCGCCTGACGCACTGGTTGCCAAGGTGCTGGAGTGCAAGGCCGATCTGGGGGTTGCCTTTGATGGTGATGGTGACCGTCTGATCATGGTCGACCATACCGGCTATCTCATCGACGGTGATGAAGTGCTCTATATCATCGCGCGCGATGCCCTGCGCAATGGTCGCCTCAAAGGCGGTGTCGTCGGCACCCTGATGGCCAACATGGGTCTGGAGCTGGCGCTGCAAACCCTGGGCATCCCGTTTGCCCGTGCCAAGGTGGGTGACCGCTATGTGCTGGAGATGATGGAAGAGAAGGGCTGGCGCATCGGTGGTGAGAACTCCGGCCACATTATCTGTCTGGATCAGACCACTACGGGTGATGGCATCGTAGCCGCCTTGCAGGTGCTTACCGCCATGCGCAGTGCCGAGATGCCGCTTGCCAAGCTGCGCTCCGGCATGAGCAAGTTCCCGCAGGTGCTGGTGAATGTTCGCTTTGCCGAAGGCAAGGATCCGCTGGCCGCTGATGCTGTCATGGCTGAGGTTGCCAAGGTGGAACAGGAGCTGGCTGGTCGTGGTCGCGTACTGTTGCGTAAATCAGGTACCGAACCGCTGATCCGGGTCATGGTCGAAGGGGAGCATGAACAGCAGGTGCGTGACATGGCTCAGCGCATCGCCAAGCAGGTTGAATCGGCGTTTTAATGAACAATCAGGGCGGCTTTTTAGCCGCTCTGGTTGTATCTTGTTCAAACGATTCAAAAATTTAAAAATAGCACTTGTCAGCTGAGCATCCTCTGGATATTATCAGCCCCGCTTTCGCAAGGGAGTTGCCGATGGGACATAGCAAGCCGTTTGTAGCAGCCAATTGGAAGTTGCACGGTAGTAGGTCGCAGTTAGAGCAATTTACGAGTCGGTGCCTAAACGGCGTTGACGGAAAAGTAGATGTGGTTCTCTGTCCTTCCCATGTGCATCTCGACTTTAGCGCTTCACTGCTCAATGAGCAGAAAGTAATAAAGTTGGGGGCTCAGAATGTGAGTCAGCACGCTACTGGCGCTTACACTGGAGAAATCTCGTGTCAGATGCTGGTTGAGGCAGGGTGTCGCTACGTACTGGTAGGGCACTCCGAGCGCAGGCGTCTCTTTGGTGAGACCAGTTTTATCGTCGCAGAGAAGTTTGCGGCAGCCAGAGCGGCAGGCTTGATTCCCATCCTCTGTTTAGGTGAGTCAGGTGCGGCGAGGCAGGCGAGAAGAGCCTTCGAGGTGATCGCTGAAGAGCTGGATATCGTCATAGAGAAAAATGGCGCGATGGCTTTCGATAATGCTATCATCGCCTACGAGCCGATTTGGGCTGTAGGTACAGGTAAATGCGCCACACCCGAGCAGGCACAAGAGGTTCATTCCTTCATACGTGGTCGCTTGGCGGAGGATACTCCGGTAATAGGTGAGAAAGTTAGAATCATCTATGGTGGGAGCGTAACGCCGAGCAACGCGAGAGATTTGTTTGCACAGCCCGACATTGATGGCGGGCTGATTGGCGGAGCAAGCCTCGATAGCGATGCGTTTTTAGGAATTGTTGAAGCGGCAAAGGGTGCAAGTTAAATGTACGAAATTCTTTTAGTCGTTTATCTGCTGGTTTCACTGGCTCTGATTGGTCTGGTGATGATTCAGCAAGGTAAAGGGGCTGATATGGGCGCCTCCTTCGGCGCAGGGGCATCGAACACAGTATTCGGCTCCGGTGGTTCAGGCAGTTTCCTGACCCGAACAACAGCAATTTTGGCTACTCTGTTTTTCGTTATCAGCCTGGTGCTCGGATCTATGTCCAGCAACAAGGTCAAGCAGGGTAGTGAGTGGGAAAATCTGCAACAAACCCAACAGGTTGAGCAGACCACAGCGCCAGTAAAGAAAGATACTGACGTTCCAGAGTAAGAGTTTTGCCGTGGTGGTGGAATTGGTAGACACGCTATCTTGAGGGGGTAGTGCTCTAGGGTGTGCGGGTTCGAGTCCCGCCCACGGCACCAATTAAGCAGTGAGCTCGGGAAACCGAGTGTATTATAGCCAGTCAGTCTTGTATCGAGAGAGTGAAGTGGCTATAATCTCGCACGATTTCGGACGCGGGGTGGAGCAGCATGGTAGCTCGTCGGGCTCATAACCCGAAGGTCGTCGGTTCAAATCCGGCCCCCGCAACCAAATTTCACGCATTTCCTACGCTCAGGAAGGCGGTCGCTGCGAGGCGACAATCAGGGTAAAGCGCCAAGCCCCGATTTGACATCGGGGCTTTTTGTTATGTGCAATTTACTCTGAATCGATATCTATCTGGGCTTTATGCCCTTTTTTTGTTTTTCGGAGGGTGACTTTGGCTACGTTGGAACAACGTTTGACCGATCTGCTCGAGGCTCCGGTCGTTGCCTTGGGTTTTGAACTTTGGGGTATTGAGTTTATCCGTGCGGGTAAACACTCCACCTTGCGTGTCTATATCGACGGCGAGCAGGGGGTGACTGTCGAGAACTGTGCTGAGGTCAGCCATCAGGTTGGCGCCATCATGGACGTCGAAGATCCCATCACCGAGGAGTACTACCTCGAGGTGTCCTCCCCAGGCCTGGATCGTCCCCTGTTCAAGGTTGCCCATTTCGAAAAATACGTTGGCCAAGAGGCGGCGGTAACGCTTCGGATGGCAACAAACAACCGCCGCAAGTTCAAAGGCGTAATCAAAGCTGTGCAAGGCGACATGATCACCCTGACAGTAGATGGTAAGGACGACGTGTTGGCTTTCACCAATATCCAAAAAGCGAACATAGTGCCGAACTTTGGTTAACGAGGCTATCGGATATGAATAAAGAGATTTTGCTGGTCGTTGACGCAGTATCCAACGAGAAAGCGGTACCCCGCGAGAAGATCTTCCAGGCTCTGGAAACCGCGCTGGCGACTGCGACCAAGAAGAAATATGAAGGCGAGATTGAAGTTCGGGTCGAAATCGATCGCAAGACCGGTGACTACGACACTTATCGCCGCTGGGTAGTCATTGCGGATCAATCCGCGATGGAGAACCCCTATGCTGAAATCACCCTGGAAGCGGCACAAATTGATCAGCCGGAAATCCAGATCGGTGAGTATGTTGAAGACCAGATCGACTCTGTAACCTTCGACCGTATCACTACCCAGACCGCCAAGCAGGTTATCGTGCAAAAAGTGCGCGAAGCCGAGCGTTCACAAGTAGTTGATCAATTTAAAGATAAAGAAGGCACCATCATCAGTGGTGTGGTCAAGAAGAGCAACCGCGACAACATCATCCTGGATCTGGGCAGCAATGCTGAAGCCGTGATCTTCCGTGATGACATGCTGCCGCGTGAAACCTTCCGCCCGGGCGACCGTGTCCGTGGCCTGCTCTATGCAGTACGCCCGGAAGCCCGTGGTTCCCAGCTGTTTGTCAGCCGTTCCAGCCCGGACTTCCTGAAAGAGCTGTTCCGTATCGAAGTACCGGAGATCGGTGAAGAGATGATCGAAATCATGGGCGCTGCCCGTGATCCGGGTTCCCGCGCCAAGATCGCGGTGAAGACCAACGATCGTCGTATCGACCCGATCGGTGCCTGTATCGGTATGCGTGGTGCCCGTGTGCAAGCTGTCTCCGCCGAGCTGAGCGGTGAGCGTGCCGACATCGTGCTGTACGATGACAACCCGGCCCAGTACGTGATCAATGCCATGGCACCTGCCGATGTGGCCTCCATCATCGTTGATGAAGACAACCACACCATGGATATCGCCGTGGAAGCTGCCAACCTGGCTCAGGCCATCGGTCGCAATGGTCAGAACGTGCGTCTGGCCTCCCAGCTGACCGGTTGGGAGCTGAACGTGATGACCGTTGAGGACATGCGTGCCAAGCACCAGGCCGAAAACGACCGCATCATGAACCTGTTCACCAGCACTCTGGATATCGACGACGATTTCGCCGGTCTGCTGATGGAAGAGGGCTTCTCTACCCTGGAAGAGATCGCCTTTGTACCGGTCAACGAGCTGCTGGCTATCGACGGTCTGGATGAAGACATGGTCGAAGAGCTGCGCAAGCGCGCCAAAGATGCCCTGACTACCAAGGCACTGGCCAAAGAAGAGTCTTTCGATGGCGTTGAGCCGTCCGAAGAGCTGCTCAATCTGAACGGTCTGAGCCGCGAACTGGCTTACGCTCTGGCGGGCCGTGGCGTGGGCACCCTGGAAGATTTGGCTGAGCAAGGTATCGATGACCTTGCTGATATTGAAGGGCTGACTGCCGAGAAGGCAGGTGAGCTCATTATGGCTGCTCGCAATATCTGTTGGTTCGGAGAAGAGCAGTCCGAGTAAGATCAAACGGAGGAAAATGAATGGCAGAAGTATCAGTCAAACAACTTGCCACTGACATCGACACACCGGTTGATCGTCTTCTCCAGCAGTTTGTCGATGCCGGTATCAGCAAGAGCAAGGCCGACGACATGGTCAGCGAGTCTGAGAAACAGGCTCTGCTGGCACACCTGAAGAAACAGCATGGAGGTGACGAGGTCGCCGCTCCTGCCCGCATGACCTTGCAGCGCAAGACCAAGAGCACCATCAGTGTTCAGGGGACTGGCGGCAAGAATAAGGAAGTGCAGGTAGAAGTGCGCAAGTCTCGCACCTATGTAAGACGCTCGGCGCTGGAAGATGAACAGCGTCAGGCGGAAGCCGAGGAAACAGCGCGTTTGGAAGCAGAAGAAAAAGCTCGTCGCGAGGCCGAAGAGAAGGCTCGCCTCGAAGCTGAAGAGAAGGCTCGCCGTGAGGCTGAGCAGGCTCGTCGTGAAGCTGAGGAAAAGGCGCGGATCGAGGCACAATCAAAGGCTCGACAGGCTTCACAGCCCGCCAAAGCAGCCAGTAGCACAGCTCAGCAAGAGGCAGAAAAGATGGCCAAGCGCGAAGCAGAAGAACTGAAGCGCCAACAGGAACAAACAGCTTTGAAAAAAGCTGAAGAACTCGCCGCGAAGAAAGCCGAAGAGGCTCGTCTCATGGCGGAACAGAACGCAGCCCGCTGGGCTGAAGAAGAGGCCGCTCGCGCCAAAGAGAGCAGCGACTACCATCTGACCACCAACAAGCATGCGCAAGCCGCAGAAGACGAGTTGGATCGGAAAGAAGAGACCAGCCGCCGCACTGCTGCAGCTGCCAAGGCACCGAAGAAAGCCGGTCGTCGTGAAGATGATCGCGACTCTCGCAACCCGCGTGCCCGTAAAGGCAAGCGCGGCAAGGTCGCCATGCCGAACGCCATGAAGCACGGCTTCAACAAGCCGGCTGCCGTGGTGAACCGCGACGTCGTCATCGGCGAGACCATCACTGTGGCCGAGCTGGCCAACAAGATGGCCGTCAAGGGCGTTGAAGTCATCAAGGTGATGATGAAGATGGGTGCCATGGCCACCATCAACCAGGTGATCGACCAGGAGACCGCTCAGCTGGTCGCCGAGGAGATGGGTCACAAGGTTGTGCTGCGTCGTGAGAACGAGCTGGAAGAGGCGGTACTGTCCGATCGTGACGAGACCTCCGAAGCCAAGCCGCGCGCACCGGTCGTTACCATCATGGGTCACGTTGACCACGGTAAGACCTCGCTGCTCGACTACATTCGTAAAGCCAAGGTTGCTGCTGGCGAAGCCGGTGGTATTACCCAGCATATCGGTGCTTACCACGTCCAGACCGACAGTGGCATGATCACCTTCCTGGATACCCCGGGTCACGCGGCGTTTACCTCCATGCGTGCTCGTGGTGCCAAGGCGACCGATATCGTTGTTCTGGTTGTTGCAGCTGACGACGGCGTGATGCCGCAAACCATCGAAGCTATCCAGCACGCCAAGGCTGCCGGTGTGCCGCTGGTTGTTGCGGTCAACAAGATCGACAAGCCCGAAGCGGATCCGGATCGCGTCAAGACCGAACTGGCCCGTTACAACGTCATGTCCGAAGATTGGGGTGGAGACTGCCAGTTCGTGCACGTGTCCGCCAAGTCTGGCGAAGGCATCGACGACCTGCTGGAAGCCATCCTGATCCAGGCCGAAGTACTGGAGCTGAAAGCGGTGGTTGATGGCATGGCCAACGGCGTCGTGATCGAATCCTTCCTGGATAAAGGTCGTGGTCCGGTTGCTACCGTACTGGTACAAGAAGGTACTCTGCGTCAGGGCGACATCGTTCTGTGTGGTCTCGAGTACGGCCGTGTTCGCGCCATGCGTGACGAACTGGGTCGCGAGATCAAGGAAGCGGGTCCGTCCCTGCCGGTGGAAATCCTGGGTCTGTCCGGCGTTCCCTCTGCCGGTGACGAAGCCACCGTTGTCCGTGACGAGAAGAAAGCCCGTGAAGTGGCGCTCTATCGTCAGGGCAAGTTCCGCGAAGTCAAGCTGGCTCGCCAGCAGAAGGCCAAGCTGGAAAACATGTTCGCCAACATGACCGAGGGCGAAGTGTCCGAAGTGAACGTGGTGATCAAGGCCGACGTACAAGGTTCTGTGGAAGCGATCTGCGATGCGCTGGTCAAACTCTCCACCGACGAAGTGAAGGTGAAGATCGTGGGTTCCGGCGTAGGTGGTATCACCGAAACCGACGCGACCCTGGCTGCTGCTTCCAGCGCCATCCTGGTTGGTTTCAACGTCCGTGCCGACGCATCTGCGCGCAAGGTCATCGAATCCGAGAGCCTGGATCTGCGTTACTACTCCGTCATCTATGACCTGATCGACGAAGTGAAGCAGGCCATGAGCGGCAAGCTGGCCCCTGAGTATCGTCAGGAGATCATCGGTCTGGCTGAAGTGCGTAGCGTCTTCAAGTCTCCGAAGTTCGGCGCAGTTGCCGGCTGTATGGTTACCGAAGGTGTGGTCAAGCGTTCCAACCGCATCCGTGTTCTGCGTGACAACGTGGTTATCTATGAAGGCGAGCTGGAATCCCTGCGCCGCTTCAAGGATGACGTCAATGAAGTTCGCAACGGCTACGAGTGTGGTATCGCGGTCAAGAACTACAACGACGTGCGCGAAGGCGACCAGATCGAAGTTTACGAGACTGTTGAAATCCAACGGACTCTGTAAGCCGAGAGTTAGACAAAATAGGGGGCCGCGGCCCCCTTTTATCGCAGGATAGAATATGGCCAGAGAATTCAGCCGGACCCGTCGGGTCGGACAGCAGATCCAGCGTGAAATTGCGCTGATCCTGCAGCGCGAGGTGAAAGACCCGCGCATCGGCATGGTGACCGTTTCCGATGTGGAAGTGTCCCGTGACCTCAACTATGCCAAGATTTACGTCACCTTCTTGCAGCTGGAAAATGATGCTGAGCGCATCAAGGAAGGCTTGCAGGGTCTGACCGAAGCAGCCGGATATATCCGTAGTCTGCTGGGCAGTGCCATGCGTCTGCGCGTGGTGCCCGAGCTGCGTTTCTACTACGACCAGACCCTGGTCGAGGGGATGCGTCTCTCCAACCTGGTGACCAACACTGTGCGTGAAGACAAGCGTCGCATGGCCGAATCCGGCCGTGACGAAGAAGCTGAATCCGCACCGGATGACACGACTGAGGATAAAGCCTGAGATGACCCGAAGACGTCGTTTCAAGGGCCGTGATGTGCACGGCATTCTGCTGCTGGACAAGCCGACCGGCCTGACCTCCAACGATGTGTTGCAGAAGGTCAAGCGCATCTACAACGCCGCCAAGGCCGGTCACACCGGCGCACTGGATCCGCTGGCGACCGGCATGCTGCCGATCTGCCTCGGCGAGGCCACCAAGTTCTCCCAGTATCTGCTGGAAGCGGACAAACGCTATGAGGTGACCGCCAAACTGGGCGAGCGCACCAACACCAGCGACTCCGACGGTGAGGTGGTCTCCACCCGTCCGGTGAACGTGGCTGTCGGTACCCTGATCGAGGCGCTGGACCAGTTCCGCGGCCCCATCATGCAGGTGCCCTCCATGTACTCCGCGCTCAAGCACAACGGCCGTCCGCTCTACGAATATGCCCGCGAAGGCATCGAGATCGAGCGAGAAGCCCGTCCCATCACCGTATTCGAGCTCAAACTGCTGAGCTTTGAAGGTGATGAACTACGCCTTGAAGTGCACTGCAGCAAGGGCACCTACATCCGCTCTCTGGTGGATGATCTGGGTGAAGTGCTGGGCTGTGGCGCCCACGTGACCCAGTTGCGCCGTACCCAGGTGGCCAGCTATCCGTACGAGCGTATGCTGACCCTGGAGCAACTCGAGTGCATCTTCGAGCAGGCCAAGGCCGAGAGCATCCCGCCGCGCGAGCAGCTGGATCCGCTGTTGTTGCCGATGGATACCGCCGTAGCAAGCTTGCCCGAGGTGAACATGCTGGCGGTTGTGGCTGCCTATGTGAATCAGGGCCAGGCCGTGCAGGTGGCGGGTGCGCCGCAAAGCGGCCAGGTTCGCATGACGGTCGGCCCGGAGCGTGAGTTCATCGGGGTTGGCGAGATTGATGACGATGGCCGCGTCGCTCCCAAGCGACTGGTGCGTTATCACGACGAGGAGTGATCCTCAGGCGGTATCAGGGCGTCTTTCCCGTTTCGCCTCTTTATCGTTGCGAAAAGGGGCGGGGACGATTATGATACCGCCCTCATTTCACGGCTGAATTAGAGATTGGCTGTGAACCTTTAAACACTCTACTGGAGTATTACCATGTCTCTAAATGCTGAGATCAAAGCTCAAATCGTTGCTGACAACGCTCGTTGCGCCAACGACACCGGTTCCCCCGAAGTGCAAGTTGCCCTGCTGACTGCCCAGATCAACCATCTGCAAGGTCACTTCAAAGAGCACTCCAAGGACCACCACGGTCGTCGCGGTCTGCTGCGCATGGTTTCCCAGCGTCGTAAGCTGCTGGACTACCTGAAGCGTAAAGATTCCGAGCGTTATGCTGCTCTGATCGCCAAGCTGGGTCTGCGTCGTTAATCGACCATCAGATTTCGCGAAAAAGGGGAACCGTCAGGTTCCCCTTTTTTATTGCTCTTCAAGCCGTTGCCTGCCTCACAGAATTCGCGTCGCCGCTTACCTTTTGCATCGAATCAAGTATACTTGTGCGCGAATTTAAAGAGCCAAATTGTAAAAAGGAAATTCACGTGAATCCTATTGTAAAGTCATTCCAGTACGGTCAACACACCGTCACTCTGGAAACCGGTGTGATGGCCCGTCAAGCCACTGCGGCCGTTATGGTCAGCATGGACGATACCTGCGTATTTGTGACCGTAGTCGGCAAGAAAGAGGCCGATCACGGCCGTGATTTCTTCCCGCTGACCGTCAACTACCAGGAGCGTACCTATGCTGCTGGTCGTATCCCGGGTGGTTTCTTCCGTCGTGAAGGCCGTCCGAGCGAAGGCGAGACCCTCATCTCCCGTCTGATCGACCGTCCTATTCGTCCGCTGTTCCCGGAAGGCTTCCTCAATGAGGTTCAGGTCGTTGCGACCGTAATGTCCGTGAATCCGGCCGTATCCCCCGACATCGTTGCCATGATCGGTGCCTCTGCTGCACTGGCCATCTCCGGTATCCCGTTTGGCGGCCCGATCGGTGCTGCTCGCGTGGGTTACATGAACGGTCAGTATGTGCTGAACCCGACCACTACCGAACTGCCGCAGAGCGATCTGGATCTGGTGGTTGCCGGTACTGCCAATGCCGTGCTGATGGTTGAGTCCGAAGCGGCCATCCTCTCCGAAGAAGTGATGCTGGGCGCCGTGGTATACGGTCACGAGCAGATGCAGACCGTGATCAATGCGATCAACGAGTTTGCCGCTGCCGTCGGCACCAAGCCGTGGGACTGGACTCCGCCTGCCGTCAACGAAGCGCTGAAAGCCAAGGTTGCCGAGCTGGCGAGCGCCGAACTGGGTGAAGCCTACCGCATCACCGAGAAGGCAGTTCGTTACGAAACCATCGCGGCCATCAAGGGTCGTGTGGTTGAGCAAGTTATCGCTTCCGGTGTGGAAGAAGATGCCAAGAAGATCGGCGAAGAGTTCCACAGCCTGGAAAGCCGCATCGTTCGTGGTCGCGTAGTACGTGGTGAGCCGCGTATCGATGGTCGCGATCCGGAAATGATCCGCGCCCTGAGCGTAGGTACCGGTATTCTGCCCCGTGCTCACGGCTCTGCCCTGTTCACCCGTGGTGAAACTCAGGCCATCGTGGTCGCCACTCTGGGTACCGAGCGTGACGCCCAGAACATCGACGAGCTGACCGGCAACCGTGCCGATCGCTTCATGCTGCACTACAACTTCCCGCCATACTGTGTCGGTGAGACCGGCATGATGGGTAGCCCGAAGCGTCGTGAAATCGGTCACGGCCGTCTGGCCAAGCGCGGCGTTGCTGCCGTGATGCCGAGCGCCGCCGAGTTCCCGTACGTGGTGCGCGTGGTCTCTGAAATCACCGAATCCAACGGCTCCTCCTCCATGGCGTCTGTCTGTGGTTCCTCTCTGGCGCTGATGGATGCCGGTGTGCCGATCAAGGCCTCCGTTGCCGGTATCGCCATGGGTCTGGTGAAGGAAGAAGAAGGTTTCGTCGTGCTGTCCGACATTCTGGGTGACGAAGATCACCTGGGCGACATGGACTTCAAAGTAGCCGGTACCACCGAAGGTGTGACCGCGCTGCAGATGGACATCAAGATCGAAGGCATCACCAAAGAGATCATGGAGATTGCTCTGAAGCAAGCTCGTGGCGCTCGTCTGCACATCCTGAAAGTGATGGACGAAGCTATCCAGGCTCCCCGTGCCCAGATCTCCGATTTTGCACCGCGTATCCACACCATCAAGATCAATCCTGAGAAGATCAAGGACGTGATCGGTAAGGGTGGTTCCGTGATCCGTGCGCTGACCGAAGAGACCGGCACCAACATCGAGCTGGATGATGACGGTACTGTACGTATCTCCGCCGTGGCCAACGAAGCTGCCATGGAAGCGATCCGTCGCATCGAGGCCATCACCGCCGAGATCGAAGTGAACCGCATCTATGAAGGTAAAGTTGTTCGTCTGGCCGATTTCGGTGCATTCGTCAACATTCTGCCGGGCAAAGATGGTCTGGTACACATCTCCCAGATCACCGACGCTCGCGTACAGAACGTGGCTGACCACCTGACCATCGGTGACGTGGTCAAGGTGAAGGTACTGGAAGTGGATCGTCAGGGCCGCGTACGTCTCTCCATCAAGGAAGCGAACGCCCCGACCGAAGCAGCTGCACCTGCTGCTGACGCCGCTCCGGCCGCAGAAGAAGCGCCTGCTGCAGAGTAATCTGCTCGCCTGATACCGGATAGGTTCCGGTTGATGTAAAAAATCCGGCTCCCCAATGGGAGCCGGATTTTTTTATGGTCAAAACGCGCAATAAGGGATTACTTGCCGAGGATGGCGTACTGCATCTCTTGCAAGGGAAGTACATGGCGGGCTGCTCCCAGCTTGATCGCCTCCTTGGGCATGCCGAAGACCACGCAGGAGGCCTCATCCTGGGCATAGGTGTTGGCACCCGCATCCAGCATCTCGCGCAATCCCCGGGCTCCGTCATCCCCCATGCCGGTCATGATGATGCCGGTGGCATTCTTGCCGGCATATTTGGCGACGGAGCGAAACAGCACATCCACCGAGGGGCGATGGCGGTTGATAAGCGGCCCGTCGACTACCTCGACGTGATAGTAGGCACCGCTGCGTTTGAGCAGCATATGCTTGCCGCCGGGGGCAATCAGCGCCAGCCCCGGGATCACCCGGTCATTGTTTCTCGCCTCCCGCACTTCTATCTGGCAGACCCCGTTCAACCGCTCGGCAAACATGGCGGTAAATTTCTCTGGCATGTGCTGCACGATGACAATGCCGGGGCTGACCCGGGGCAAGGCAGTCAGCACGGCTTCCAGTGCCTGGGTGCCGCCGGTCGAGGTGCCGATGGCGATGAGCCGCTCTGTGGTTTGTGCCATGGCGTGCTGGTTGGGCGCCAGCATAGCATCCGCGTTGAGTTTGGTGCTGACTGGTACAGAGGAGGGCTTGCCCACGCGCTTGAGGTTGGCCTGGGCCGCGGCACGTACCGCCATGGCCAGGTCGTGGGCAGATTCTTGCAGAAAGCTTTTTATCCCCATGGTCGGTTTGGTGATGATGTCCACCGCGCCGGCAGCCATTGCCTGCAAGGTTGTCTCGGCACCTTTTTCGGTGAGGGAGGAGCAGATCACCACCGGGGTTGGATGCTCTGCCATGATCTTGGTGAGAAAAGTGATGCCATCCATACGGGGCATCTCCACATCGAGCACGATGACGTCAGGCCACTCTTTCTTCAGTTTTTCCTGGGCAAACAGGGGATCTGATGCTGTGGCGATCACCCGGATATCGGGCTCTTGCTCCAGCACCGCTTGCAATACCTGTCTGACCACGGCGGAATCATCCACCAGCATGACCCGGATCTGCTTCATTCTCGCGACTCCCGTTGATGTGGCAGACGATGATGGCGGAGCCAGACACTGCCGTTGCTGAGCTCAAAGAGCAAGCTTCGGTGGCCGCTATGGCCAAGATGATGAGCCTTGATATCAAGGCCAAGGTGTCGGGTCAGCTGCCAGGCTGCCTGAATATTTTTGGCGGCGACATTGTTGTCGCTCTGTGCGTATTGAGGCTCGGTAAACATGTTGCCACCCCCGAACAACTTGGCCTCATATTCATGGATGGGGGCGGGATAGTGACTGGCCGCTTGCAGCAGCAAGGCGAGGGCCTCATCGGCATAGCGCCCATCCAGCTTGGCAGAGGGATTGCGCCGACTTGGCAGCATGTAGTGACACATTCCTCCCTGTTTCTGCTCCGGATGCCACAAGGTGATGGCAATACAGGAGCCCAGTACGGTTCTGACCACCACATCTTCCTTGCCAAAAAAGAGTTCTCCCGGTTGCAGGATCACCTCCCGAGTCATGACTTATCTCTTCTGATAGATGGAAGGCGAGACAAGCTGCAGGCCGTGGTGCAGGCCATGCAGGCTCTCGGCGTGGCTCACCAGCAGGTAGCCACCGGGTTTGAGTCTGGGTACCAGCCGCTGCAAAACTTGCCCTTTGGTCTCCTTGTTGAAGTAGATCATCACGTTTCTGATGAAGATGACGTCAAACATGCCGATGTCCGGTAGATCCTGATTGAGGTTGATCTGCATGAACTGCACCTTGTCCCGCAACTTGCGATCGATGATGAAGATGCCCTCCTGCAGGCCCACACCCTTGAGGCAATATTTCATCAAAAAGGGCAGTGGAATATTTTGCGCCCGCTCGATGGGGTAGCGACCGCTCATCGCCTGTTCCAGCACCCTGGACGAGATATCGGAGGCCAGGATCTCCCAGTTGAAGGTGCTGCGTTTTTCCGCGAGGGTCATGGCCAGACTGTAGGGCTCCTCGCCAGATGAACTGGCGGCACTCCAGACTCGCAGTGATTGCTCTGGCGGGAGGGTTGAGACTATCTCCCGCGTCAGAAACTCGAAGTGTTTGGGCTCCCTGAAAAAGTAGGTTTCGTTGGTGGTAAGGAGATCGAGCGCCAGCTGCAGTTCGCTGCTGCGATCGTTCATGATGAGCTGGAAGTAGTCGTCATAACTATCCAGCTCATAGTGGCAGAGTCGCTTAGCCAGGCGGCTGGCTACCAGCGCCTTTTTGGCTGGAGACAGCTCTATCCCCGCCGTTTGATGAAGCCAGCGCTGGAAACGGGAGAACTCATCATCATGCAGCTGGGTTTGATACAAAAAACTGTCCCTCTACCTGTGTTGTCGGAGATGGGAGAGGCAACGCCTCTCCCGTGACTAGAACCGGACAAAATCGCCATCGCCGATGGGGCGTTGGGCTGTGGCGGCTCGTTCCCGACTGTTGGCAGTGCTCTCGTTCATAAAGCGACCTCGGGTATTGGGGTGAAGATGCGAGGTGGCTGCTTTACCTTCTTTGGCGTGAGCCTCCAAGGTAAAGAACTCCATGGCCAGCTGCAGCTGTTCAGCCTGGCTGCTCATCTCTTCTGCTGTGGCAGCCAGCTCTTCGCTGCAAGAAGCGTTCTGCTGGGTAACCTGACTCAGCTGGTTCATGGCCTGGTTGATCTGGCTGACACCGGTGGATTGTTCAACCGAAGCGGCACTGATCTCCTGCACCAGATCCGAGGTCTTGTTGATTGAAGGAACCATCTGATCCAGCAAACGACCTGCTTTTTCCGCCATCTCGACACTGCTGGAGGCTAGCTCACCAATCTCCTGTGCTGCCACCTGGCTGCGTTCGGCCAGTTTGCGCACCTCCGCCGCCACTACGGCAAAGCCCTTACCGTGATCGCCAGCCCGCGCAGCTTCGATAGCTGCGTTGAGTGCCAGCAGATTGGTCTGGTAGGCGATGTCATCGATGATGCCAATCCGTCTGGCGATCTGCTTCATGGCATCCACAGTCAGTTTGACCGCTTCTCCTCCCTCTACGGCCTCTTTGGCTGCCTTGCTGGCCATGCCATCGGTGACCTGGGCATTGTCGGTATTCTGGTTGATGCTGGCGCTCATCTGCTCGATGGAGGCGCTGGTCTCCTCCATGCTGGAGGCCTGTTCACTGCTGGATTGGCTGATCGACTGGGCGGTCGCGCTTACCTGCTCGGCGGCACTGGAGAGGTTGTCAGAGGCGCCGCGCACTTCGGTGACGATGTTGGTGAGCGAAGCGATAGTTTTGTTGAGCGCATCCTTGGTGGTGCCAAACACGCCAGGGTAGTCCGCCTCAATCTGTTGGGTCAGGTCACCTTTTGCCAGACATTGCACGACCCGGATGACGTCGTTGAGGGTGCTGTCGATCACTTCGGCAATCTGGTTGATCCCTTCTCCCATCGCCTGAAAGAAGCCGCTCTTGCCAGTAAGTTCCATCCTGCGGTGCAGCTCGCCATTGATCACGGCCTGCACAATTTCGGACATCTCTTTCTCTATCATCACCTCCTTGGTTCTGTCGGCCCATTCGACCACGGATCCCAACCGTTCACCGGTATCGTTGAAGACCGGATTGGCGATCAGGGAGAAGGTGCGCCCCCCCAGCTGGATCTGGGTACGGTAGGTGCTGTTGAGTTTGGCCAGCATGGCGCGCTGATGGCCGGGATTTTTATGAAAGCTGTCGATGTTGGCGCCCATCAGCTGATTGGCGTTGAAGCTGTATAGCTCTTTCTTGATGTCGGTCTCGGCCTGATTGAGCATGCCGGTCACTGCCTCGTTCATATAGATAATGTCGAGGTTGGTATCGGCAATCATCACGTTGGTGCTGGCGCAGTCGAGGGCTTTGCGAACCAGCTGGTTCTCATGGAGCAACACCTGGTTCTTTTTAATGTCGTTGCGGCTCTGTTCCAGCTTGTCACTGAGCAAGGTGACCACCTCGTTGATGGCATGTCCTACTTCACGCAAGGGGCTATCCATACCGGAAAGATCGAGTGGTGCTGGAACCTGCTCTGCCAGGACTGCGTGTTGCAGTTGGCCGATTGCGTCGAGTAACAGGGTCCGCTGCCTCACTTCGGTGGCATTGTCTCCGAAGAGTTTTCCTAAGAGTGATTGGGTCATGAGCGTTTCCTTATGCTGCATGTCGTGGAGTATGGAGGCCTGTTCAGGAGGGTTGCAGGTTGCCTTGTGGCAACCTTGCCTGTGGCTGGGCCAGTTCGTTGAGTTGAGCCATCTCATCGAGTGACAACACTTTTCCGGTATCGATGAGGATGACGAATTTGCCGTTGACCTTGCCCATGCCACTGATGAAATCGGCCCGGATGCGGGCACCAAAACTGGGTGGGGGCTCGATATCTGCTTGTGGGATACCCAGTACTTCCGATACGGAATCCACCACAACGCCAATATCCTGACCTACAGGTTCATCGCCCTGCGGGGCCACCCCCTCAATAATGACGATGCAACTGCGGCGAGTGATGACCGAAGGTGCATTGCCAAAGCGGGCATTCAAGTCTACGACCGACACTACCGCTCCTCTGAGGTTGATTACGCCGCGAATAAAACCCGGCATCATCGGAACCGGAGTGATATTGCCGTATTCGATGATCTCTTTGACCCCCAGAATATTGATGGCGAACATCTCGTTGTTGATCAGAAATGTCAGGTACTGGGCATCGCCACTGCTCTCGTCAGCGGCCGCTGATGGCACCGTGATGTCGGTGGATGTATGCATGGTCGCCTCCGGTTAAAAGCGGACAAAATCCGCGTCATCAATGGAATGGGATGATGGTTGATTGGGCTGGCTGGCCCGTTGTGGGGGGGCGATGAAACTGCCTCTGGGAGGCATGCCCTTGTGGCCGGTTTCATGGGGCCTGGTGTTGAGCTGTGCACTTTGTTCCAGAGCAAAAAAGGCCATGGTTTGCTGCAGTTCGCTGGCTTGTGAACTCATCTCTTCGGCCGTGGCCGCCAGCTCCTCGCTGCTGGCCGCATTCTGCTGTGTCACCTGATTAAGCTGGTTCATGGCCAGACTGATCTGGTTGGCTGCGCTGGCCTGTTCACCTGAGGCGGCATTGATCTCTTGTACCAGGTCAGAGGTCTTGCGAATGGAGGGGACGATCCTCTCCAGCAGGTTGCCAGCCCGCTCTGCCTTGCTGACGCTGTCGGAGGAGAGCTCACCAATCTCCTGCGCAGCGATCTGGCTGCGTTCTGCCAGTTTTCTCACCTCGGCAGCAACCACCGCGAAGCCTTTGCCATGCTCTCCGGCGCGAGCCGCCTCAATGGCGGCGTTGAGGGCAAGCAGGTTGGTCTGGTAGGCAATGTCGTCGATGATGCTGACTTTCTTGGCGATTTGCTGCATGGCGGTCACCGTTTGTTGAACGGATTGGCCCCCTTCTGTGGCCTCCAGCACCGAGTTGCTGGCCATGCTGTCGGTGATCTTGGCGTTCTCGGTGTTCTGATTGATGCTGGCGCTCATCTGCTCGATAGAGGCGCTGGTCTCTTCAACGCTGGCTGCTTGCTCGCTGGTGGCCTGGCTCAATGCCTGCGCCGTATTGCTCACCTGATTGGAGGCATTGGTCAGGTTGTCGGCGGCGTTGCGTACCTCTTCGATGATATTGGTCAGAGCAGTGATGGTCCGGTTTAGGCCGTCTTTGGTCTGGCCAAAAATTCCTGGATAGGGCTCATCGATCCGTTGGGTCAGGTCACCCTTGGAGAGCGCGGTGGCAATGCGCATCACATCTTCCAGGCTGGTATCTGTCACATGGGAGAGGCGATTCAGCAGCTCGGATACCCGCTTGATATATCCTTGACGATCATCCAGCGCAATCTTGTGGCTGAAGTCGCCCTGTTCGACAGCGGCGGTGACCAAGGTCTCGATATCCGTGATCAAGGCCCCCAGTTTCTTGACCATGTTATCCATCGCCATCAAGAGCTGACCCGCTTCATCGTTGGAGTCTATCTGGATCGATACATCCAGATTGCCATCGGCCAGACTATTGGCCACGCGCAGAGCCTGTTCGATGGGGGTGATGATGCTTTTGATCAGCAGGGTGCCAAACCAGGCTGCGAGTGCAATGCCGACCGCGATAACCACCGCCATGGTTATCAGCATCACGTCATACCAGGATTGCGCTGCGGTATATTCCGACTTGGCCACATTGAGCTGCAGGTTGACCAGCTCGGTGATTTTGTTGCCTATCGGGTCGATGGAGCCATAGAGGGCACCGTCAAAAGTGTTCAGCATGCCAGTAATCATGCCGTGCTGGGTGGCGAGGTATTTCTCCAGCTTGCCAATATCAGTATCGGCCGCGTTGAACAGGGTTGTCGCCTCGGCTGACAAACGCTGTTCATCTGGTGTGAGAGTGGTGGACTGGTAGTGATGCCACTCGTTTTTGATTGTCTGCTGGGCCTGTTGTATCTGCTTCAAAGCCTCTTCTGCCGGGATCAGCCCCGCATTGGCCTTGTTTAGGTTGTCGATGATCGAGACGGCATAGCTATCGGAGATAGTCTTCAGCTGCTTGAGGGGAACCACCCTGTCGTTGTAAACGCGCTGCAACCCGGTATTGCTGCTCTGCATGTTGTATAACCCGAGGCTGCCAACGGCCAGCAGCAGCAGGCAGAGCATGCAGAGCAGTACAATAAGACGCAATTTGATGGTGGAATTTTTTAACATGATGGTCCCCTCAGTTGATGCTGGATTGAGGCAGGTTGCGCGACACTGTCAATCTGTTGAGCTGACAGGATTCCTGAGTGATTGCGTGCTGGATCAGCGAAGGAATGTCGAGGATCAGGGCGACCTCTCCCCCCCCCAGAATGGTTGAACCACTAATGCCCTGCAGGCGCTGGAACAATTTCCCCAACGGTTTGATGACGGTCTGGAATTCTCCCAGCAGTTCATCCACTACCAGTCCGGATTTTTTGCCTGCATGGCTGACCACGACAATGTTCTCGCGCCGCCCCTTGCTGCCATTGGTATCGAAGTAGTGTTGCAGACGGATAAAGGGCAGCACCTCGCCACGCAAATTGATGTAATTGCGACCCTGGGTATCGGCCAGTGCACTCTGGGTCAATTCAACGCACTCGATCACCATATCGAGGGGAATGACGTAGTGGGTGTCGCAGACTCGCACCAGGAAGCCGTCGATGATGGCAAGGGTAAGCGGCAGGCGGATCTGCACACGGGTTCCTTTTCCGGGGATGCTGTCCAGATCGACCGTGCCGCGCAGGGCAGTGATGTTGCGTTTGACGACATCCATACCCACCCCGCGACCGGAGAGGTTGGTTATCGCCTCGGCGGTAGAGAACCCCGGCTCGAAGATCAGGTTGTATATCTCCTGATCCGTCAGCGTGGTGGTTGAGCTGATCAGACCGCGCTCGATGGCTTTTTGCTGGATCCTGGCTTTGTTGAGACCTGCACCGTCATCCCTAATTTCGATGACGATACTGTTGGAGTCGTGATAGGCATTGAGATTCAGGGTGCCACGGGGGGGTTTGCCTGCCAGCAGCCGTTGCTCTGCCGATTCGATGCCATGATCCATCGAGTTTCTGACCAGATGCATCAGCGGGTCGCCGATCTTCTCTACCACCGACTTGTCCAGTTCAGTCTCGGCTCCGGAGATTACCAGAGTGATATCCTTGTTCAGTTCCTGACTGACATCGCGCACCACCCGCTGGAAGCGGTTGAAGGTATCGCCGATAGGCACCATTCGCAGGCGCAGTGCACTGTCGCGGATCTCTTCCACCAGCATGGCAATGACCGAGGTGGCTTCCTGCAGCTGGCTTTCGCGGGTGCGTTGGGCCAGCAGATTGGCTCCTGAACTGGCGACTACCAGCTCCCCGACCAGATTGATCAGATCGTCCAGCTTGTCGGCATGCACCCTGACGTAACGGCCCTCTTTGCTCTTGCTCTCTTTGGTCTGATTCTGTTTTTTCAGGGCTGCATCGACGACGGCTTCGTTGACGGCACCCTGCGCAATCAGGATTTCTCCGAGTTTGGGCGCTTGTTCTGCCGAGGTCGCTTGTTGTGTCTGTAGACCGCTGGCTAACTCCTCTGCGGTTAGGGCGCCGGTGTTGACCAACAACTGCCCCAGCATGGCGCTATCTTCCGGCAGCGACTCGATCAGGTTGATGAACTCGGCGATCTTGCTGTGGGGTGTCAAGATGGTGATCTGGCAGTCATCTCTGACAAATTCAAAGACATCGCTGATGGCCGCCTTGTCTGCCTGCGAGTCGAAGTCTATCTCGTAGCCGAGGTAGCAATTCTCCGGATCGAACTGTTCCCAATCCGGTAGCGCCTGATGGATGGTCTCCACCGAGCATATGGTTCCTAGTGTGCCTAGATAGCGCAGAAATGCGGCCGGATCCATGCCATTGCGCAGCACATCGGGACCAAAACGCAGGGATATATGCCACAGGGAGGCGGAGCTGGTAATCCCTCCCTCTTTTTCGATCTTGGGTTCCGGCGTATGTACAGTATCTGGCAGCGTGGCATGGGGGACGCACTGATGACGGGTGAGGGTGAGCCTCAGCCGTTCATCCTGGTTGGCATCGCCATCGCTTAAGGTGCTGCCCTGTTCTGCAACGACACTGATGAGCGTCTGGATGTGGTCACAGCTCTCCAGCAGATCCTTGATCAGAAGAGAGGTGACGGTGAGCTGCTGATTGCGGATCTGGTCTAATAGATCCTCGACGATATGGGTAAACCCGACGATTGGTTGCAGACCAAACAGGCCAGCCGACCCCTTGATGGTATGAGCAGCACGGAAGATGGCTCCAATCAGCTCGCTATTGTCAGGGTCAGATTCCAGTGATAGAAGGGCTGACTCCATCTCTTCAAGCAACTCGCGTGCCTCGGCGATATAGGTTTGTAAAGCCTGATCAAGATCGATGCTCACGGTGACTCCTTGTCATGGTGGCTCAGGGCCGTTCGCCATGGGTGATGAGGGTGGGGTCGCCAAAAAAGGCCGAGAGTTGGCAGAGCTCCAGCAGTTCAAGCACAACATGGCTGTGCCAGACCAGCGCCAGGGAGGTGCCCTGCTGCAGAGCGGTCTTCTTCGCTGCCAGCAGTAGTTGCAGCCCGGCGCTGTCTATCTCGGATACCGCCGCCAGATTCAGCTCCAGTTCGTTCCCCTGATGCAATAAGGGCGAGAGAGCATCTTTCAGCTCGCTGACTGTATAAATGGTGATCTCGTCCGGCATGGTCACCACTATCTTGTTGTCGAGTAGCTCACTCTGTAGTTGCATGATGCGCTCCGGATCACGGCATGATGAGCTTGGCGACTGCGGCCAGCATCTGTTCGGGCTGGAAGGGTTTGACCACCCAGGCTTTGGCTCCCGCGGCTTGCCCCTCCTGCTTCTTGCTGTCCTGAGACTCGGTGGTCAGCATGATGACAGGGGTAAATTTGTAGTTGGCCAGCTTTTTGGCCTCTTTGACGAAGGTGATGCCATCCATGTTCGGCATATTGACGTCACTGATGATCAGGTTGATCTTCTTGCCATCTAGTTTGTTGAGCGCATCTTTGCCGTCAGAGGCTTCCATGACCTCATAACCGGCGCCCTTGAGGGTCATGCCCACGACTTGGCGAATAGTTGCCGAGTCATCCACGATCAGGATCGTTTTGCCCATATCTCTCTCCTAGAAAAATGTGATGTCGGCGCTGCTTGGTTGCGCGTTGACAGAACGGGTGGTGCGACCATGGTGAATATTGCGCTGTTCGTCGGTGGCGTATGAGAGCTCCATCTCTGCCAGCCAGCGATTGGCATCGATCTGGATTGGCCCTGTCGCATTGCTGCTCTGCTCCGAAGCAACCAGATGGCTGGAGAGGCTCTCCATGTTTTGTCTGACGTGGCTGAGGATCTGGCTGACCCTGTCTTGAAATTGCAGCGAGACAATGACGCTGGAGATTTCTCGATGGATATCGGTGCTCTCGTTTTGCAGCAGGGAGGCGGATTCCGCCAGGCTATCGGTGGCATGGCGAAAACGGGCCAGCACCTGTTCGATAGTCTGCTCCGAGTTGAGCGCCGAGGCGTGATCCCGTGCGGCAGCATTTTCGGCAATCTGGAAGGCGCGGCCGATAGCAGTATTGATGGTGTCTACCTTGTCGGTCATCTTCTGGGCGGTTTCGCTGGAGAGGCGGGAGAGGTTGCGCACTTCATCAGCGACCACAGCAAAGCCACGGCCTGCTTCCCCTGCACGAGCCGCTTCAATGGCGGCGTTGAGGGCCAGCAGGTTGGTCTGGGAGGCGATTTTGGCCACATCCATGGCCATGGTGTTGAGCTCTATGGTGTAGGTGGTCAGGCTTTTTATCTCACCCAGCATGGCGTCCCGATTGGCCTGGGCGGAGTGCAGGATGGCAACCACTTCATTGAGCTGCTGCTGGCTCTCGCTCAAGACTCCAGCCATGCCACGGGAATTGGCATCACCAAGTTCTCCCGCTGCCAGATGAGAAGCATTGACTGCTTCCTCCAGCTTGTTGGCCAAGCCGCTGAAGCGTTGGGTCAGGTCAATCATCGCGGCTTCGGTTTGTTGACGAGAGCTTTCAATTTGCTGGGACCAGATAGGTAGAGCCTTCTCGCACACCTGTTCGAGCCCGATGATGGAGTGGGCGAGAGGATCGGTTGCGACGGTTTGTTCCTCTCCGGCACGATGTCGGTGTGTGTGCTGGTGGAAGTGACTGGATGTCCAGAGGGCGGCTGCAATGGCAACCAGCACATTGAGCAGCAGATAGAGAGGTGACAGCGCATCGGCAAGCTGCAGCAACAGGCAGCTCAGCAGAGCAAGACCGATGCAGCAAATCCAGCAAACCGGTTCCCAAAGCGGTGTGTTCACGCCACTTTTGTGTTGTGCCATACGTAGCTTATCCCTGTGCAATTATTTGGTAAGAGGTAAAGGCGTAGGACCGAAACAGTCATGGTGCCCCTTGACGCTCTTTTCTTTATTTATAGTTGGCACAATAAGGTTAGCGGAAAAAAATTAATTGGCTGCAAATCGGAGTTGTTTGTATCAGCGATTGCCGTATCAAGTGGCTTGCGAAGTGGGGGGAAGAGCCAGGTGGGGATGAAAAGGAGAGAAGGAGCCTGAGGATTCAGGCTCCTTATGAGGATCAAACCTCGTTGGCGTGAGCCTTCTGGCAACCTTCCACGGCATGGGCGATGAGCTCCAGCGCGCTCTGGTCGCAGGGGGGCAGCTCGGCATCGCACACCTTGATGGGGGTGACGCGATCACCCCACTTGATGATGGCGGCCCCCCAGGTCAGGCCGGCACCGAAAGCGGCGGTCAGCAGATAGGAGTTCGGCTTGACGCGGCCCTGCTCCAGCGCTTCGCAAAGGGCGATGGGCACTGTAGCTGCGGAGGTGTTGCCGTAGTTTTCGATGTTGACCATCACCTTCTCCATCGGCGCATTCATCCGCTTGGCGAGGGTCTCGATGATGCGGATATTGGCCTGGTGCGGCACGATCAGGTCGACCTGCTCCGGCGCAATACCGGCCTGTGCCAGCACAGTGCTGGTGGCTTCACCCATGCCGCGCACGGCGCGTTTGAAGATCTCCGGCCCTTCGAAGTTGAAGGTGAACAGTCCATCGATATCGGCAAAACGCACCCGATCGGTACCGAAGTTCGGTACGTGCAGGATCTCCCGCGCTTCGCTGTCGCAGCCCAGCTTGTTGGCGATCAGGCCACACTCCTGCTCGCTTGCCTCGATCACTACGGCCCCGGCACCATCGCCAAATAGCACGGCGGTATCGCGGCGCGCCCAGTCCAGCAGGTAGGTGAGGCGCTCGGCGCCAATCACCAGCACCTTCTTCATCATGCCGGTCTGCACCAGCGAGGTGGCGACGGAGAGGGAGTAGACGAAACCGGTGCAGGCAGCATTGAGGTCAAACACGGCGGCGTTGACGGCCCCGAGCTTCTTCTGCACCGCAGAGGCGGCGCTTGGCAGCAGGTTGTCCGGGGTGGCGGTCGCCAGGATGATGCCATCGAGATCGCTGGCTTCCAGACCGGCGCAGGCCAGTGCGCGGCGACCGGCTAAGGTGGCGAGATCCGAGGTACTGACATGGGAGATCCGGCGGGCCTTGATGCCGGTGCGCGGATAGATCCACTCGTCTGACGTATCCATGATGGTGCTGAGGTCATCGTTGGTCAGCACGGAGGGAGGCAGGCATTTGCCCCAGCCGGTGATATTGGCGTATTTCATCTTGTTACCGCTTCTCAAAGTGGATCGCCCGCGGGCGGAAAATCGTGCAATTATGCCGTACGAGACAACCACTGTCATCTTGTGGTCATGGTTATGTGCCGGGCAAGTGGCTGCGCCATCTGGCCGCAAAGGGTCGCAACGTGCTGAGCGTGGCTGGAAATTTTGCTTAAAACGCGGGACTCCTCTGCCCTAAGATAGGCATTTCACCACCGATGAGGGTATCTCCTTGCTCAGAGCCAATCTCAACTTGTTGCCGACCCTCAAGGTACTGCTGGAAACCCGCAATATCAGCCGCGCCGCCGAGCTGTTGCACCTGAGTCAGCCCTCCATCAGCAAGCAGCTTGCCCAGTTGCGCAGCGAGTTTGACGACGAGTTGCTGGTGCGGGAGGGGCAACGCTGGCTGCTGACGCCAAGGGCCGAAGCGCTGGCCGCCCAGCTGGCGGATTCTCTCGGTGCGCTGGAGCGGCTCTACGAGGCCCCCGGATTTGACCCGAGCCGCTGCGAGCGGGTATTTCGGCTCGCCTCCTCCGATTATGTGGCCCAGCATATCCTGCCCGATATCTGTGCCGCGCTCGCCAAAGAGGCGCCGTTGGCGGCGCTGGAGTACAGCCTGTGGGACAAGCGTCAGCTGCCGCAACTGTGGCAGTCCGAGCTGGATCTGGTCTCCACCATCACCGAGCAGGTACCGGATCAGATCCGTGGTCTGCATCAGGGGGAAGATCGACTGGCGGTGCTGATGGGACGTCACCACCCGCTGGCAGGCAAGGCGCTGAGTCTCGATGACTATCTCGCCTGGCCTCACCTGCAGGTGAGTGGCGGTGGTGACAAGGACAGCCCGGTTGAACAGGTGCTGGCGCCGCAGGGACTGAGTCGGCGCTGGTTTGCCAGAGTTCCCTTCTTTCAGGCGGCGGTGGAGGTGTTGCTGCGCACCGATTGTCTGATGACCACCCCGGCTCATATTGCCTGGCAGCTCTCCTGCGGCCATGGGCTCACCTTTGTCGATCTGCCGTTTGCTACCCGCGACCAGCAGTATCATCTGCTGTGGCACCAGCGTCACCATCAGGATCCAGCTCACCGCTGGTTTCGCGAGCTGGCCTACCCATTCCTGCGGGATCACCTGCAACGCACCGTTGGCGAGAGTCGCAAGCTGCTCGATCTCGGCGGTTAGCCGCAGTCAGTTGTGTGGTGCCATAGCCATTGGTTATGGAATCTATTCATAACTTTCACTACTGGCATAATGGCTCAGCTCGTACCCTGAATGCAGGCATCATATCGAGCACAAAAGAGGAAAAGCATGGAACTGACGAGTTGGCTGGCACTGGCCGCAATCTGCGTGATGGGCGCCATTAGCCCGGGGCCGAGTCTGGCGCTGATCATCCGCAACACGGTGCAGGGAGGACAGGGGCACGGCGTCACCACCGCGCTCGGACACGGCCTCGGGGTTGGTATCTATGCGCTGGTCACGGCGCTCGGCCTCTCCATTCTGATCACCCAGACCCCGATCCTGTTTGATCTGATCCGCTACGGCGGTGCCGCGTTTCTTGCCTGGCTTGGGATGAAAGCTCTGCTGGCAAAACCAGCCAGTGGTGAAGCGAGTGAAGAGGTGCATCAGTTGCGCGGTCGGCAAGGTGCCTTTGAAGGTTTTATGGTGGCCTTCCTCAATCCCCAGCTGGCGGTCTTCTTCATCGCCCTGTTCAGCCAGTTTGTGCGGGCCGATACCGGCTGGAGCGAAGGGGGCATCATGATGCTCACCGCGGGCGGGATCGATGCCGCCTGGTACGTGCTGGTGGCGCTGGTGCTCTCTCGTGGGCCTGTACTGGCGTGGCTTAAAGCCAAATCCTTTGTGATCGATAAGGTGAGCGGCTTGGTGCTGCTGGGACTGGCACTCAAGGTGGTTATCTAATCCTGCATTTTGCGGATACCTTAAGCAGGATCAAGGCATGCGGGTGGTGAATGGGCTAGAGTAGCGCCCATTTGCTGTCCGCCCTGATCCCGAGACCATGCACCAGAACAAGCCCCCGTTAAGCCACAACAACCGGTTGGAGCTGCTGGCTCCGGCCAAGAACCTCGCCTACGGCATCGAAGCCATCAACCATGGTGCCGATGCCGTTTACATGGGCGGTCCTGCCTTTGGCGCCCGCAGTGCGGCGGGCAACTCCATCGAGGATATCGAAGCGCTGGCACGTCACGCCCACCGTTTCGGCGCCCAGGTCTTTGTCGCCTTCAACACCCTGCTGCACGATCATGAGCTGGAGCAGGCCCGGCGCCTGACCCACCAAATTTACGAAGCCGGTGCCGATGCGCTCATCGTCCAGGATATGGGGCTGCTGGCGCTCGATCTGCCACCCATCGCGCTCCATGCCAGTACCCAGACCGACAACCGCACGCCGGAGAAGGTGAAGTTTCTGCAGGATGTGGGCTTCTCTCAGGTGGTGCTGGCGCGCGAACTGTCCCTTGCGCAGATCCGCGAGATCAGCGTGGCGACCAATGTGCAGCTGGAGTTCTTTATCCACGGCGCGCTCTGTGTCTCCTACAGCGGCCAGTGCAATATCAGCCATGCCCGTACCGGCCGCAGCGCCAACCGTGGCGAGTGTGCCCAGCTTTGTCGCCTGCCCTGCTCACTGCAAAAGCCGGACGGTGAAGTGCTGGTGGCCGACAGCCACCTGCTGTCACTCAAGGATATGGATCAGACCGACAACCTAGAGGCGTTGATCGAGGCGGGGATCCGCTCCTTCAAAATTGAAGGGCGTCTCAAGGGGCTCGACTACGTCAAAAACGTCACCGCCTGGTATCGCCAGAAGCTGGACGCCATTCTGGATAGCCGCAGCGATCTGGTGGCTGCCTCTGCGGGTCGTTGCAGCTACGGCTTCACGCCTGACCCCAAAAAGAGCTTCAACCGCGGCAGCACCGATTACTTCCTCCATGGCCGCCAGCAGGGGATCGACTCCACCAAAAGCCCGAAGTATGTTGGCGAGCCGCTGGGGCGTGTTACCAAGGTGACCCGTGACGGCATCGAGATCGACGGCAAACAGGTCACCCTCAACAACGGCGACGGTCTGGGCTTCTTCAAGCCGAATAACGAGCTGGTGGGGATGCGCCTCAACAAGGTCGAAGGTAAGCAGTTACTCCTGTCAGAACGCATGCCGGGGCTAAAGGTGGGGACAGAAATCTACCGCAACCACGATCAGGCGTTCAGCAAGATGCTCGAGAAGGCGAGCGCGGATCGCCGCATCCGGGTCGATATGGTGCTGGCAGAGTGCGATGAGGGCGTGAGCCTCACGCTCACCGACGAGCAGGGCATCAGTGCCGCAGTGACCCTGCCTTGTGACAAACAGCCTGCCGACAACCCGGAGCGGGCGCTGCAACAGGCGCGTGACCAGCTCGGCAAACTCGGCAATACCCTGTTTGTGGCGCGCAAGATTGAGTTGGCATTTACTCACCCGCTATTTATCGCCGCATCACAGCTCAACGGTTTGCGCCGGGAGGGCATCGCCGCGCTGGAGGCGGCGCGGGTGGCGAGCTACCAGCGCCCCGAGCGACGTATCGCGCTGCGGGATATCCACTATCCCCAGCACCGTCTCTCCTACCTTGGCAACGTGCTGAATAGCGCGGCCGAACAGTTCTTCCGCGAGCACGGGGTGGAGCGCATCGCGCCCGCTTATGAGGCGAACAAGGAGGAGCGGGAAGTGGTGCTGATGATCACCAAGCATTGCATCCGTTATAGCCAGAACCTCTGCCCGAACGAGGTGCCCGGTCTCAAGGCCGAGCCGCTGGAACTCAAGATGGGTAAAGACACCTTCCGCCTGCGTTTTGACTGTAACCGCTGCGAAATGCATGTGATGGGCAGCCTGAAACGCTGATCAAACAGCCCCTTTCTCCATCAGGGAAGGGGCAATTTTTTATCGCAGGCGCTCTCCTCAGACTCCTTTAATTGCCCCTCTCCAGCGCCAGCAGCGCTTTTTTAATCTCCAATCCTCCCGCATAGCCGGTCAGGCTGCCGTTTTGGCCGATCACCCGATGGCAGGGAACGATGATCGAGAGCGGATTGCGGCCGTTTGCTGTGCCTACTGCCCGCACCGCATCGGGTTTACCGATGGTGCGAGCAATATCGCTGTAGCTGCGGGTCTCGCCGTAGGGGATGTCGCACAGCGCTTGCCACACCGCCTGCTGAAAGGCGGTGCCACGGGCGGCAAGGGGCAGGGAGAAGCGCTGCAAGCGACCGGCAAAATAGGCGTCAAACTCGGCGAGGAAGGGGGCCAGAGTCTCGTGATCTTGCTGCCAGCCACTCATATCGGGCAGTGCTCGCAGGCCCGCCACAAAGTCTACGTGTACCAGACCAGATTCATTGAGGGCAACCAGCAGCTCGCCGCAGCGGGTTGGCAGGATATCGTAGCGGATCATGGTGTTATCTCCTGTTGTTGGGTATCTGGCTGTTGTTCGTTGCCAGTGGCACGGAGCAGCAAATCGGGCGCTTCGCTCATGGCGTGCCACAGCCAGCTGGCCGCATAGCTGCGCCATGGCTGCCATGCTGCGCTTTGCGTCAACACCTCCTTCACCGGCAGCTTGGTGCCGCCTCCGAGTGCCTTTTGCAGCACCAGATCGGAAGCGGGGAAGGCATCGGTATCTATCCCGCAGCGCAGCCGCCAGTAAGAGACCGTCCAGGGGCCTATGCCCGGTAGTGCCAGCAACTGCTCATCACTGGCTGTCGTGAGGGTCAGCTCGCCGCTGGCCAGCACCTGCGCCACGCCACGCAGGGTACGAATGCGGCTGCCGGGCATGCCGATGCCGTCGAGATCGAGTTCGCACAACTTGGCGGGGGTCGGTAGTTGCGCCACCCCGAATTGCGCCTCGGTACGGGCTACCAGCCGCCCGAGTATGGTGATGGCCCCCTTGACCGAGACCTGTTGGCCGACGATGGCGCGCAGCATTACTTCGTACTCATCCCAACCACCAGGCAGCCGTACGCCGGGCCAGCGCGCTTGCAAGCGGGCGAGCAGCGGATCCTGACCGAGCAGATCACCGATCCGCTGCATATCGGCATCGAGATCCCACATCCGGCGCACTCGATAGAGCAGATCGGGCAGCGCCGCGAGCGGCAGATCATGGACGGTAAGCTGCAGGCTATGCCCCTTGCCCTGCGCGATGCGCACCAGCGCGACCCGATCGCCGACCCGGTAGCGCCGCTCATACACCTCGCCATCTACCCGCTCCAGCCCCGGGATTGCCCGCATCCGGTAGAACGCCAGCATGGCCGCTACGTCATACGGGGGGCGATAGGGCAGTTGCAGGGTCAGGGGGGCGCCGCGCGGCTCCGCACTTATGTGTTCTGGCGCGTCAGCGTGCTGCTCCTGCTGGCGCAGGGTGCGTGGGGCCAGTCCGTATGCGTTGAGCCAGGCGTCATTGAAGCGGCGGATGCTGGCAAATCCGGCGGCAAACGCGATGTCGGTAATGGGCAGCCCGGTTTCAGTCAGCAGCCGTTTCGCGAGCAGCAGGCGGCGTGTTTGCTCCACCTGTTTTGGCGAGGCGCCGAGGTGCTGCTCGAACTGGCGGCGCAGCGTGCGTTCGCTGATCCCAGCCTCAGCGGCGAGTTCAGCGAGCGTGCCATCAGCCAGCTCGCCGCGATCGATGCGCGCCAGCAGACGTGTCAGTTCAACCGGCAGATCGCCACGGGTGGCGGGGGCCAGCTCAGGGCGGCAGCGCAGGCAGGGTCGCAGCCCATACTGCTCGGCGGCCGCGGCGCTTTGGAAGTAGCGCACATTGTGCTCGTGGGGTGGCCGTGCCGGGCAGACAGGCCGGCAGTAGATACCGGTCGAGAGCACGCCGGTAAAGAAGCGGCCATCGAAGCGAGCGTCGCGAGCGAGCCGTGCGGCGTGACACTGCTCGCGGCTGAGGGTGTTGATCACCTCATCCGGTGACGACTCTGGGCTTGGCTTTGCATTCATGGTGTTGGCGGCTTTGCTGGAGTAGATGGCAAGAGAGTAAGGGGGCTCGGGGGCCGTGACTAGCCAGAAACGGACAGGGATAGCAAAAATTGGCCGAAGTTTTTTTAACTCTTTCATTGCACGGCCGGGTTTCACTCTTCGTCACGTTGTTATTCATATGTCTCGGCTCGACAGAAGGGGGCATAACGGACGGGTCGTAGGCACGATTGGCCTAGCTTTATTTGCTTAGCGAGATTAGTGGCGGCGAAAACTGCTTAAAAATTAATAACAGATCACATAACTATCTTTTTTACGTTGAGTGTGGCGATTTTGTGTTGTTCAATCGAGTCAGTTAATTTTTGATGATTATTAAGTCATCACATCTGCGGCCTTAGGCCGACCAATAACAACAACACTTGCCAAGGATGATAAGTGAACGACTGTAAGGCATGGCGCCATTGCCGGGGCTTTAGTCTGATCGAGTTGTTGATCGCCATGACGGTTGTCAGCATTCTTGCGGCCATCGCGTTGCCAGCGTATCAGGGTTATCTGCAACAGGGACGCCGTTACGAAGCACAGCAACAATTGCTGGAGCAGGCGCTCGCCCTTGAACGTATCTATACCCAACAGGGCCGTTACCCAGACACGTTCGCTACCCCTTCCAACACGGATTTCTACCAGTTCAGCTACAGCCAGCAAGATGCTGGCGACTACCTGCTCAAAGCCATTCCAACGACGCGACAACAGGATGAGTGCGGCACTCTGACCCTCGATCAGACCGGTTATCGCGCGGCCAATCGCCATGACTGCTGGGGATCATAGGATGAATGTGCGCGGATTTACTCTGATTGAGTTGATGATCACGGTCGGCATAGCCGCCATCTTGCTATTGGTCGGGTTGCCCTCCATGAGTCAGCGCCTCGCGGCCGAACGGCTCGATCGCAGTGCGACCGAACTCGCGTCAGCCTACCGCTTTGCCCGCAGCGAAGCGGTCAAGCTGACCCTGCCGGTGGTACTGCAGGGCACCGAGAACGGTGGCTGGGAGGTGATGGCTGACAGCAAGTTGCTGCGTCAGGCGGCAGCACCTGCTGGCGGAGTGGTGATCAAGCCGTTTGACCCCATCCAGATCGCGCCAACCGGCAGCAGCAGCCACGCCGAGATCATTCTGGCCAATCGCCTCGGTGAGCAGCGGGTCCTTTGCGTGGCCCCGAGCGGCCAGCTGCTGCAAGGGAGCTGCTCATGAGACACGCCGCACTTGCCCGCCAGCAGGGCTTCAATCTGGTGGAGATCATGGTCTCCATGGTGTTGGCGGTGATGGTGTTTCTCGGTCTCGCCAAGGGGCAGATGGTCTCGTTGCAGCAGGCGCATTACAGCTTGCAGAGCACGCTGGCTACGATCGAGGCGAGCAACAGCGTGGAGCAGATCTGGAGTTCGCTGTGTGAAGTGCAGCGCAAGCCCGAGCGGTTCACCCAGGCCGATTTTCTTGTCCGCTTCACCCTGCGCGAGGGCCATCGGCTGGTGCTACCGAACCGTTATAGCGACAACTTTGTGGTCGCTATCGAGTGGCAGGATGAGCGGGTCTCCGGCGCCAAGCGGGTGGAGCTGAACGCAGGATTTCCGCCTTTATGCTGAGCGTCCCCTCACGGCAACGAGGCGTCAGTCTCGTCGAGCTGATGATCTCCATGGTGCTCGGTCTGATGCTGATGCTGGCGATTTTTGCCGGTTACGCCCCGATCAAGAGCACGGTCGAACAGAGCAAGGCGCTGGAGCAGGCAAACGAAGTGCTGCGCTTTGCCACTCTCACCTTTACCAACAGTATCAAGCAGGCGGATCAGCTGATAGCGGTCACCCCTGATCGCCTGACGCTGGCCTTCAAGGTAGAGGGGGGCAGTCAGGTGCTCTCCTGCCTTGGCAACCAGAAAACCGCCGATTTTACCGAGCAGTACCGCTTCACACCGCCGGTGCTCAGTTGCGATGACGGAGATGGTCCGCGCCTGTTGCTGGCCCATCTTCAGGATCTTGAATTCGGCCAGCAGGGTGCGTTGGTCAATATCCGCATCTTGCCCGAAGGGCTGCCGAGCTATCTGGCACCGGGAGTAGAGGTGCAGGTGGCCCGCCGCAAGGCGGTCTGGGCGGAAGCGTTGGCCACATCCGGTGCCAACGCCACAGCAGGGGGAGCGGGATGAACAAGGGATTGAGCGGGCAGCGGGGAGCCGTACTGCTGGTGGTACTGGTGGTGAGCCTGCTGTCGAGTCTGCTGGTGTTTACCAGCATTCAGGAGAACCAGTTGCAGACTCGCCTGAGCGGCAATTTTCACAAGAAGATCAATGCGCAGCTCAGTGCCGAGCAGGGGATGAACGAGAGTTATCGTGCCCTGCATCAGGCACTTGGCGCCGAACCGCGGATAGAGTGGGAGCGGCTGGTGCAGAAGGTGCCTGGCAAGGGGGAAGGAGCCATGGCGGGCAGCCGCTTTAGCATCGATCAGCTGGATGCCTCCGCCGGCAGCAAGTTGGCGTTGCAGAGCCATGGCCGCTATCTGGAGGGGAATGCCAGCCTTAATGCGCTGTTTGCCCTCAAGCGCGAGCCGGGCAATCTCATCTTTCAGGATTCGGTGGTGGCGTGTGAAGGGCTGAGCCTCTCCGGTAGCGGTTTTATCGACAGCTATGATTCGCGCAAGGGGGCGTACAAGGAGTCTGTTTTCGGGACTCTTAATCAGGGGCAAAACGCCAAGGTGGCGACCGTCAGCGACAAGGCCAATGTAGTGCTCGCCGGGCACTCCCCCATCTGGGGTGATGTGCGGGCGACCGGCTCGGTGACCTTGAACGGCTCTTCACCTGTTGCGGGTAATGTACTTGCTGGCGGCGATATCACCATTTCTCCCTCTGATGGGGTCGTCAGGGTTGAGGGCAGCGTGAACGGGAGTGGAAATTTTGCCTTGCAAGGGGGGCATATTGTCGGAGCTGTTGCGATCAATGGTGATGTCTCTATGGGTCATGGCACAAGCATTGCTGGCGACAAGTTGAACTATGGTGGGAAGGGGGCATTCCTTGATGCCAAGCATCAGAAGTATCTGGATCCCCAATACCGCACTCACCCCAAGCTGCCACCGGTAGCCGGGCAGGTGTGTGACCCGCTCAATGTGGCCGCGTTGCCCAAATCGTTTCCCCCTGCAACATTGCCCATCAATGGGCCCCTGACGCTCGGGGCCACCCAGCAGATGGTGCTGACCACGGATCCCTCCACCGGCTCGGTCACCAGCAGCAACCAGCATAAGCCCGGGCTGCCGCTTCCCGGCAAGGGGGAGCTGTTTGGCAAGGAGCAGACCGTTTACAAGCTCGACAGCCTCAATATGGGGGCCGATGCCAGTCTCACCATCAAGGGGGATGTGGTGCTGCTGATCGACAAGGATTTCACCATGACTGGCAGCAACAAGTTGACGGTGAGCGAGGGGAGCAGCCTGACCCTGATCGTCAGCGGCAAGGTCGATCTCGGGGCCGGAGCCGAGGTCACGGCAGCCAAGCAGGGGCTGACCGCTGGCGGTATGCCTGCTATATCCATCTATTCCGCCTATAGCGGCAAGGATGGGATCAAGCTGTCGGGCAATACCCCGCTCTATGCCGCCCTCTACGCCCCGCTGACCGAGATGAAGATCAGCGGAAGTGGCGGTCTGTACGGGGCGGTGCGTGCCAAGCACCTGACCGAGAGCGGTGCGGGCGGTGTGCACTACGACGAGGCGCTGGGCATGGCGGATATGGGCGAAGATCAGGGGCCGCCGCCGACACTGGCACTGCGGCAGTGGCACTTTGTGCAGTGAGGCTGGCGAGCCGCTAAAAAGGATCGAATGGGGCGCGCAACTGTGAGATGGTGGAGATCTGTCCACCCAGCCGTTCACTGTTGAGGAGTGCTCCATGCCAGGCCCCGCTCGCGCCGGTGCCCTGATCTATGCCAAGGATCCGGGCCTGCTGACCCACTTTTACCGTACCTTGCTGCAGATGGTGGTCTGCAGTCAGGATGAGCAGTTGGTGGTGCTGGAAAACAGCGATATCCAGCTGCTGATCCACGCCATTCCCGAGCCTTATGCCGGGCAAGTTGTTATCAAGCGGCCGCCGGCACTGCGGGAAGAGGGGGCCATCAAGCTGTTCTTCACCGTATCCAGCCTCGCCTGGGCGGAAGCGAAGGCGGCGGATCTCGGCGGCGGTTTGCTGCCACAGCAGTGGACAGGGCCCGGCTTTGTGGTGCGCAACGCCTTCGACCCGGAGGGCAATATCCTGCAACTGCGCGAGTTGCTGGGTTCCCCGGACCCCCTCTGAACCTTCTCTTTTTACAGCATTGCCGTGACGGCGTGCTGTGCCATACACCGCCATAAAAATGAACCGCCATAAAAACGGGGCCCTGTAGTGGTCAACTAAAAAGGGCCCCGTTCTGCTGTTAGCTTACTGCGCTCATTACTTCAGGTAGCGCTGTTCCAGATGCTGGCGCAGCCAGTGCGGGTTGAGCGCTTCACCAGTGGCGCGGCGCACCAGCTCGTCGGTGCTGTGCAGGCTCCCTTGTGACCAGATGTTGCGTCCGAGCCAGCCGAAGATTTCCGGCAGGCGGCCCGCCGCGATCACCTCACCCATGCTGCCCAGCTCTTTCTCGAGGGCAAAGCGCAGCTGGGCGGCATACATGGCGCCCAGGGTGTAGCTCGGGAAGTAGCCGAACGAGCCGTCGGTCCAGTGAATATCCTGCATGCAGCCATTGCGGTAGTTGCCCTTGGTGGAGAGCCCCAGCCACTGCTGCATCTTGGCATCCCACAGCTCGGGGATGTCGGCAACCTCGATCTTCCCTTCAACCAGATCGCGCTCCAGCTCGTAGCGCAGAATAACGTGGGCCGGATAGGTCACCTCGTCCGCATCGACCCGGATAAAGCCCGGCTCGACCCGGCTGTAGAGCTTGGCCAGATTGTCCGGCGCAAACGCCGCCTGTTCGCCGAAGTGGTGACGAATGCGTGGTGCCAGCAGCGCGAGGAAGGCCGGATGATGCCCCAGCTGCATCTCGCAAAACAGGCTCTGACTCTCGTGGATCGCCATGGAGCGGGCCTCGGCCACCGGCTGACCCAGCAGATGGCGCGGCAGCCCCTGCTCATAACGGGCGTGACCGGTCTCGTGCACTATGCCCATCAGGCTGGAGACAAACTCCTGCTCGTTATAGCGGGTAGTGATCCGCACGTCGGTTGGCACGCCGCCGCAGAAGGGGTGACTGCTCACATCGAGCCGGCCGTGGGCGAAATCAAAGCCGAGCAGTCCCATCACCTCCTGACCGAGTGCCTGCTGGGTCGGGATGGGGAAGGGGCCTTGCGGCAGCAGCAGGGCATCGCCCTTCTGCTGTTCACTCACGGTCTGGATAAGAGCCGGCAGCCAGTTGGCGAGATCGCCGAAGATCTGATCGAGCCGTGCGCTGGTCATGCCCGGCTCATAGAGCGCCAGCATGGCGTCGTAGGGGCGCACGCCAAGCGCATCGGCCCGCAGTTGCGCTACTTCACGGGAGAGTTTCACCACCTCCTCGAGATTGGGGGCAAAACCGGCCCAGTCGTTGTTCTTGCGCTGGCTGCGCCAGGCGTGCTCGCACTTGCTGCCAGCGAGCGACAGCGCTTCGACCAGCTCACCGGGCAGCAGGCTGGCATCTTGCCACTGGCGCTTGATCTCGCCGAGGTTGGCACGTTGAACTTCATCGAGCGGCTCACTCTCGGCCTTGGCAATCCAATCGCCCAGCTCGGGAGCGGTGCGCTTCTGGTGGATCAGCAGACCGAGTTCGGCCATCGCTTCAGCGCGAGCATCGTTGCCCCCTTCCGGCATCATGGCCGCCTGATCCCAGCCGCAGATGGCGGCGAGGTGGCTAAAGCGGTGGATCTGTTGCTGATGTTGTTCAAGCTTTTGATATGACATGGGATTTTCCTTGTTATCGTCCCTGATGGTATGCCGCCCCGTACCTGGCATGCTCGGGGCCGTTCGATGCTAACACCGCCGCAGCATCGTTGACCACCTTCATGCAGGCGGGCCAAAGGCGTGGGGGCGAAACGCGGATTAGCCGAGCCGCTTCTGGTGCCGTTCGCGGTTTTCCGCTTTTTTGCGTTCGCTTTTGCGCAGCAGCACATAGAGGGCACCGCTGCCGCCGTGGCGACGTTCGGCGCTGTGGATCGCCATGACGGCGGGCAGTTGCGGCAACCAGGCGCTGACATAGCTTTTCAGCAGGGCGCGCGGGGTGCTGCGCTCCCCCTTACCGTGCAGGATCAGCAGGCAGCGGATATCCCGGACCTCACAATCCGTAATGAACTGCACCAGCGTCTGGCGCGCTTCGTTGAGGGTTTTCTGGTGCAAGTCCAGGCTGGCCTGCAGCTCGTATTTGCCAAGCCGCAGCTTCTTGTAGACCCCCTCCTGCACCCCATCACGCTTGAAGCCGACGATTTCGTGCGGATCTAGCATCTCGATGGCTTCCATGGTGAGGTGGTCGAGGGCGAGTTGTTCGGCAGTGGCAGCCTGGCGGCGAGCGAGCTGCGCCTCGGTCGGGGCGGATTTGGCCGCCTGGGGATGGATGTTGTCGCTGCGAATGGGCCGCACGTCGGCCACTTCATTCATGAATAGCGAGAGTTCGTCGTTATGAGACACGGCAGGCTCCCCATAAGAAAAAGTGGGGGTCATTATAACGGTCGCAACCGGCACAGAAAACGGGGAAAGGGGGAGGGGATAAGGGGCTCCCGGCATGGACACTGGTGCATCCTGGACCGGGAATCACAGTCGCGAACCATAAAACAGCACAGGCG
>NZ_JBFODQ010000060.1:0-51085 GCF_040908355.1 Aeromonas sp. R2-2
CTCCCCTTGTGGGAGAAGGGCCGGGGATGAGGGGGGCAGTGAAAACCATTCCCCTCACCCTGCCCTGTCCCAGGGGGGAGAGGGAATCGCGCCGGTAAATGTTGGGCTTCGCTGCGCTCAGCACCAACCTACACCTCTGACGATCAGCCCTGGTTGGCTGGATCCTCATGGGCGGAGAACTCGCGCATAAAGGCCTCGGCCCGCTCCACCATCTTGGTCGAGCCAACGAAGTAAGGGGTGCGCTGGTGCAGCGCGGTGGGCTGGATATCCATGATGCGGCCAAAGCCGTCGGAGGCCTTGCCACCAGCCTGCTCCACCAGAAACGCCATGGGGTTGCACTCATAGAGCAGGCGCAGCTTGCCGTTCGGCGAGTTGGTGCCGGACGGATAGATGTAGATGCCGCCCTTGAGCAGGTTACGATGGAAATCGGAGACCAGGGAGCCGATATAACGGGAGGTGTAGGGTCTGTGGGTCGCCTCGTCGCGCTCCTGGCAATATTTGAGGTACTTCTTCACCCCGTCCGGGAACTTGATGTAGTTGCCCTCGTTGATGGAGTAGATCTTGCCCTCTTCCGGAATGCGGATGTTCTCGTGGGAGAGGCAGAAGCAGCCGATGGAGGGGTCGTAGGTAAAGCCGTTGACGCCAAACCCTGTGGTGTAGACCAGCATGGTGGAGGAGCCGTAGACCACATAACCGGCTGCGACCTGACGGTTGCCCGGTTGCAGGAAGTCCTCTAGGGTCACCGGCGAACCCTGCGGGCTCAAACGGCGGTAGATGGAGAAGATGGTCCCGACCGAGACGTTGACGTCGATATTGGAAGAGCCATCGAGCGGGTCGATCAGCACCACATACTTGGAGTTTTTGGAGAGCGGCGAGTCAAAGGCGACGAAGTCCTCTTCCTCTTCCGAAGCCATGCCGCACACCTCGCCGCGCGCTTCCAGCGCCGCCTTGAAGCGTTCGTTGGCGTAGACATCCAGCTTCTGCTGCACCTCGCCCTGTACGTTTTCAGCGCCCATGGAACCGATGATATCCGCCAGTCCCGCCTTGTTGATCTCCCGGTTCACCACCTTGGCAGCAAGGCGGATCGAGCTGAGCAACGAGGTCAGCTCGCCGGTCGCGGTAGGATAATCCGCCTGCTTTTTGACGATGAACTCACCCATGGTGATCATGTTTCGCATTTTTGTTCCTTTAGATCGCATCCGTTGGCATTGAAAACGTTTGCAGGCGTCAGCAAAAAAAATGCCGATCACCAGCGGCCTTGATTTGTAACCTAATGTAACGTCTGTTTTTTGTTTTTGCAGCGAATTAAGCGGCCTATTAAATAGGCTATCTCGCCTAACGTTATGGTAAAAGACGCGTTTCATTCGGTTTCAATCGATAACTTTCAGCCCCTTAATTCGTGGCAATAACCTGCTGCAAGCCATGAGTTGACTGGCCTTGAGCCATTAAAAATGGAGTCTGATGGGCCTGCCGTTCCCTCAGCCATTGCCTCTTGAGATCCGATCGCCAATCCAGCACACTGATTTCGCTTTGGAAGCAAATAAAACTCAAGGATTATCAATGAACAAGACTCTCATTGCCGGCATGGTAGCCGGACTGTTTGCCCTTCCCGCCTGGGCTGCCCAGGTGCCTGCCGGTACCAAGCTGCTGCCGGATGCCCAACAAATCTACGTGACCAATATCGGCACCGAACCCACCACCATCGACCCCCAGCTGGTGGAAGAGAGTGCCGGTAGCGAGATCGTCAACGATCTGTTTGAAGGGCTCTATGTACTGGATGGCAAGGGCAAAACCCAGCCAGCTGGTGCCGTCAGTTACGAGGTCGACAAGACAGGTACCGTCTACACCTTCAAGCTGAGGCCCGAGGCCAAATGGTCTAACGGTGAACCGGTCACCGCCGTCGATTATGTCTACGGCTGGCAACGGGCAGCCGATCCCAAGACCGCCTCCAACTACGCCTGGTTTATCGAGTTGACCGGTGTGGTCAATGCCGGCGAGGTGATCCAGGGCAAGAAGAGCCCGTCAGAGCTCGGGATCAAGGCGCTGGATGACTACACCCTACAGGTGACCCTGAAAAATCCGGTCCCCTTCTTCCTGAAGATGCTGGCCCACTACACCACGTTCCCAGCCCCCAAAGCCACCATTGAAAAATTCGGTAAGGATTGGGTCAAACCGGGCAATATCGTCTCCAACGGCGCGTTCGTGCTCAAGGAGTGGACCCCCAACGAGCGGCTGAGTGCCGAGCGCAATACCCACTACTGGGACAACCAGCACACCGTCCTGAATAAGGTGGTCTATCTGGAAATTGTCTCCGAAACCGCCGCTTACAACCGCTACCGCACCGGCGAGCTGCACTACACCACCTACCCGCTGGAGCAGTACAAGCACATCAAGAGCCAGAGCCCGCAAGATCTGGTCAGCGCCCCCATGCTCGCCACCTATTACTATGTGTTCAACGTGAACCGCAAACCGTTCGATGATCCGAAAGTGCGCAAGGCGCTCTCGCTGGCCCTCGACCGGGAGACCATCACCGACAAGATCTTGGGACAAGGGCAACTGCCCGCCTTCAGCCTGACCCCACCGAGTGTCGATGGCTTTGACCTGAAAAAACCGGCCAGTCAGCAGCAAAGCAAAGAGGAGCGGATCAAGCAGGCCAAAGCCCTGTTGGCCGAAGCGGGTTATGGCCCGGACAAACCGCTCAGCGTGGATATCCTCTACAACACCAACGAGAGCCACAAGAAAATCGCCTTAGCCGTCTCCTCCATGTGGAAACACAACCTGGGGGTCACCGCCACCCTCAACAACATGGAGTGGAAAACCATGGTCTCGGCACTGAACGAGGGGGATTTCGGGGTGAGTCGCTACTCCTGGAACGGGGACTATAACGATGCCTCCACCTTCCTCGATATCCTGACCTCAAGCAGCAGCGCCAACAGCGGCAAGTGGTTCAACAAGGAGTACGATGCCCTGCTGGCCAAGGCCCACGACTCGCAGGATGCGGCCGAGCGCAATCAGCTCTACCAGCAGGCAGAAGCACTGATCGAGGCTGACGCCCCTATCGCGCCGCTCTACTTCTACGTCAAATCGCGACTGCTCAAGCCGTTCGTCAAGGGTTATCCCTATGAGAGCCCGCAAGACATCGTCTATAGCCGGGACCTCTATCTGGTCGCCCAGTAACCTATCTGGCACTGCTTGATCATATAAAAAGCGCCTGCATTGCTGCAGGCGCTTTTCATTGAAGGCCAAGCAGGCCACTTGGCCCCTCTACGCTTTCACGCAAGATTACTCTTCGGGGCAAGGAGCCAGCACTACCCGGCGACGACCCATCACCACCGGACGCACCAGCAACTGTGCCAGCAAGACACCCAGCAGGGTCAGCCCACCCCCGATCAGGTGATAGCTGGTCAACCGCTCACCCAGCAGGGTGATGGCAAGGCCAGCCGTCATCACCGGCAGCAGGTTCATAAAGATGGCGGTACGGTTGGCACCGAGCAGGGCGATACCCTGCATCCAGAGCCAGGGTGAGAGCGCCGAAGTGGGGATACCGGCATAGAGGATCAGCCACAGGGCCCGCCCATCAGGCCACTGGCCATCCACCAGCAAAAAGAAGGGGGTCAGGATCACCACACTGCAGATCACCTGACCGTAGAGCAGCGACCAGTTGTCGAGCCCCAGATCCCACTTCTTGAGCAGCACGCTGTAAAGGGCATAAGTACCGGCCGAGATCAGCATATAGACAGAGCCGATATGAATGCCTTGGGTAAACAGCCGGGTCGGATCCCCCTGCCCCAGCAAGATAGACAAGCCAAGGATGGAAAGCAGCGCCCCCAGTAAAGCGCCCCAGGTGGGCCGCTCGCGCAGCAGCCAGATGCTGAACAACACGGTCAACAGCGGCGTCAGACCCATCATCAACCCCATCTCGGTGGCTCCCAGGGTTTGCGCCGCGTAGTAACCAAAAGTCTGGTTGAGCACCATGCCCAGCGAGGCCAGCATGGCGATCTGCCAAAGGCCAGCGCGCAGACGGGCACGCGCACGCCATACCCGACGGGCCAGAAACGGACTTAATACCAGCGCAGCCACCACCCAGCGCGACCAGGCCAAGGCTGCGGGGGACAACACACCAACCGCCAGTTTGCTGACGATGCCATTGCCAGCCCAGATGGCAATGCAGGAGAAGGGAAACAGAAAGGCAAGGGGCATGAGAGGATCCAGACCGAAGAGACAACAGCGGGCCAGTATAGGGGGCGATGGGAGATAAACAAAGGTGTGGGCCTGAACAGCCACATGGTGAACGCCAGTAGCCAGAAACAAATATGCCCGCAAAAGTGCGGGCATATCAGTGCAGAAACAGGTTCAGAAGCGCATCACGCGGCATCCATGTGCAGTCTTGAGATCAGCTCGTTGACTTCGGTGACTGTCTGGCGGTGGGGAATATCCGCCGGATTCGGCATCAGCAACAAACCGGATTGGAAATCAAACCGCCCCCGACCATGGATGTAAATCCGACCTTTAAAGAAGGTTTTGACATGCTTTGCCACCATCAGTGGCAGGTACTTCTTGAACACTCTCATCGTTTGCAACCTCTTGCAGTTGTATCCGTATGACAGCAGCTTCTGCGAATTAATTCCGTAAATTATTTATAAAAATCCGGAAAACTCGCCCATCTCTTCCCAAAAAACTCAATCTATAACTTTTTATTAACTTTTAGCCTATTGTATGCGGCCCTTCGAGCCAGAGCAAGGCTCCTTTGCCATCGTGCCACTCGATACAGGCGATCCCCGAGGTGGCGAACATGGGTGCTCCTGCGGCCGGGCAGAGGCTTTGCACCAGATAACCCACCAGCGGCAGATGGCTGACCATCAGGATCTGGTCATGTTGTTCAGCCAGAGTGGTGAGGTAGCTGGCCACGAAAGCGGGATCACCGTAAGGGGTAATGTCGCCACTCTCTTCAACGGCTGCTGCGTCAGGTAATTCACTGCATATGGCTTGCCAGGTCTGGCGTGCCCGCAGATAGTTGCTGTGGATCACCCGATCCAGCGGGCCAATCAGCTGAGGCGCCAGCCAGCGGGCCATCTGGATAGACTCTTCAATACCCTGCTCGGTCAATGGACGCTGTTCATCTGTTTTCGCATTCATGCCAGCCTGGCCATGACGCATGATATAGATCTTCATTACAACCTCGCCCAACGGGCCTGTTTTGATAGCCGGGGGATCTTACCCCGCCACGGGTGTGGAAACAATTGCGCTACCTCTCAGAAAAGGGTTTGCCTGACGGGATAGCGGGGTCGATAATCATGTTTAAATTCAAATAAATCCAACGTGAGCCACACGCCAATGAGCCCATATGCCAGTCCCAATGACCATCGGCAATACCATTTTCTGGAGCTGGCCAACCGGCTCAGGGTCTTGTTGATTTGTGATCCCGACACCGACAAATCCGCCGCTTCTCTGGCGGTCAATACCGGCCATTTTGACGATCCCGCCGACCGGCAGGGAATGGCCCATTTTCTGGAACACATGCTGTTTCTCGGCACCTGCACCTACCCCAAGCCTGGTGAGTACCAGCAATTTATGAGCCGTCATGGCGGCAGCAACAACGCCTGGACCGGCACCGAGTTCACCAACTTCTTCTTCGAGATCGACAACGGCTTCTTCGAAGCGGGGCTGGATCGCTTCTCCCAGTTCTTTATCTGCCCCACCTTTGATCCGGAGTGGGTGGACAAGGAGCGCAACGCGGTCGACTCCGAGTATCGCCTCAAACTGCAGGACGACATGCGCCGCAGCTATCAGGTGCATAAAGAGACGGTCAACCCGGCGCACCCCTTCTCCAAGTTCTCGGTGGGCAACCTCGATACCCTGGCCGATCTGCCGGGACGGGATCTGCGCTCCGACCTTATCCGTTTTTACGAAAGCCACTACAGCGCGGATCGCATGGCGCTGGTGATGATCTCGCCACAATCCATCGATACCCAGTTGCAGTGGTGCTGTCGCTACTTTGCTCCCATTTTGAATCGCAATTTGGGAACCCCGACCCTCACCATGCCGCTCTACCGGCTCGACGATCTCGGCGTGCGCATCCACATCAATCCGGTCAAGGAGACCCGCAAGCTGTCGCTCAGCTTCCCCTTGCCCAATGTGGACGAGTTTTACGACAAAAAGCCCCTCACCTTCCTGAGCCATCTGATCGGTTATGAGGGGGATGGCAGCCTGCTCTCCCTGCTCAAGGCGAAAGGCTGGGTCAACCAGCTCTCGGCGGGTGGTGGCATCAGCGGCGCCAACTTCAAGGATTTTGGCGTCAACTTCGGCCTCACCCCTCTGGGCCTTGAACATGTGGATGACATCCTCGCCGCCCTGTTTGGCTATCTGAAACTGATTGGCCGCGAAGGGCTGCAGAGCTGGCGCTATGACGAAAAACGGACCGTGCTCGAATCGGCGTTTCGCTTTCAGGAGCGCGGCCGCCCCCTCGATACGGTGTCGGGGCTGGTGCTCAACCTCTTTAGCTACAAACCTGAGGATCTGCTCTACGGCGACTACATGATGCGCGAATATGACGAGGGGCTGATCCGCCGTTTCCTCGCCAAGCTCACCCCGCACAACCTGCGTATCACCATCACTGCGCCGGAAGTGGCGACCGATCGGCTGGCCCGCTGGTATCAGACCCCCTACAGCGTGACGACCATTACCGAGGCCGAGAAAATTCGCTGGCAGCAGAGCGAGCCAGATCCGGCGCTGACGCTGCCCAAGCCCAACCCCTTTATCAGCAGTAGGCTCGATCCGCGCACGCCCGAGCTTGCCGCCGACATGCCCGCCTGCCTTATCGATCGCCCCGGTTTTCGCCTCTGGCACCTCCATGAGCACCTGTTCAGCGTGCCCAAGGGCAATCTCTATATCTCCATCGACAGCGAACATGCGGTCAAAAATCCGCGCAATATCGCCATGGCGCGCCTCGCCGTGGAGCTGTTGGCCGACCACCTCAACGCCCTCACCTATCCGGCGGAGCTGGCGGGGCTGGGTTACCAGATCTATGCCCATCAGGGGGGCTTTACCATCAACCTGAGCGGTTTTGCCGACAAGCAGCCACTCTTGCTCGACATGATCCTCGGCAACCGCACCCTGGGGTATCCGGATCCGAGTCGCTTCGCCGAGATCAAGGAGCAGCTCATCCGCAACTGGGACAACCAGTCCAAGGCGCGCCCCATCTCCCAGCTCTTTAACCAGCTCACCAGCCTGTTGCAACCCAACAACCCGCCGTTCGAGCAGTTGCTGCGTCACCTGCGCACCGTCGAGCTGGAGGAGATGCCCGGCTTCGTGGCCCAGCTGTTTGGCGAGGTGCATGTCGAGGCGCTGGTACACGGCGACTGGACTGCCGCCGAAGCGCTGGAGCTGGCCGCCCTGATGGAGCGCCACCTGAGCGACATCAATGGCACCAGCAGCAATCCGAGCGGCGAGACCCGCCGCCCGCTCATCTCCATTCAGGACAGGAGCACCCTTATTCGCGAACAGGGTTGCGATCACGAAGACTCGGCACTGCTGGTCTACTACCAGTCCCGCACCACCCGGGCGCGGGATCTCGCCTGCTTTACCTTGGCGAACCACATCATGTCCTCCACCTTCTTCCACGAGCTGCGCACCCGCCAGCAACTGGGGTATGTGGTGGGCGCCGGCAACCTGCCCCTCAATCGCCATCCGGGGCTGATCTTCTATATCCAGTCGCCGGTGGCGGGGCCGCAGATCCTGCTCGATGCGGTGGAGGAGTTTATCGACCTCTTCCCGCTCGCCATGCTCGAATTCACCGAACAGCAGTGGCAGGAGAGCAAGGCGGGACTGCAAGCCCAGCTGAGCGAGCGGGATGCCAATCTGCGCAGTCGCGGCCAGCGGCTGTGGGTCAGCATCGGCAACAAGGATCTGGGGTTTGATCAACGGGAGCGGGTCTGCGACGAGGTGGGCAAGTTGAGCCGCGCTGACCTGGTGCGCTTTATCACCCAGCTGCGATCGCGCACCTCCGATCGGCTGATCCTCTGCAGCTATGGTCAGGGGCACGAACATGACGAGCGGATCACCGGCCAGTTTATCGACGATCCACGAGCATTTCGGCTCAATGCCGCCACCTTCGAGGCCTGATCAGGCCTCGACATCCCCCGTTTTTCCTTCCCACCGCAAATCGCAGGCAATAAAAAGCCGACCCCTCAGGGTCGGCTGGAAAAACCATAACAATTGCGACCAAAGCCGCCAAAAGTGAACATGAGCGTGAAAATCAGACACTGAGTTGCTGATCAGCAAGCGGGAAAGACCCGATACTTGCGTTGCAATGCCAACAGTGATTGAGAAACAGCCTCATATTAGGCACTCCCCCCGCCAGTCACGTTGATCTACGTCAAAGGAGGTAGCGAAGAGCGCGTAGCCCGATGATTTGTCGGCGCAGATCACCCTTTGGCCGCCCACTAGCTGCCCGTTAACCCCGGCGAACCAGCCGGTAGGCTACCTCATCGAAGTAGGAGAGCTGACCCGACAGCACCCGCGGGTGATCCACCTCGGCGGCGCGCCCCAGCACCTCGATACGAAAATCGCGCTCGAACAGGGCTCGCACCTCCATCTCGCCCACCGAGAAGGGGGGCTGACTCTGCTGCTCCGGCTGATATTCGAGGGTCACCAGCAGGATCTGGCCACCGGTCTCGACCAGCGAACTGATCAGGGCCGCATACTGGCGGCGCATCGCGGTCGGCAGGGCGATCAGCGCCGCGCGATCATAGACCAGCCGGTAACGGCGACCCAGACTGGGGGCGGCGAAAAAATCCCCCTGAAAAATGCGCAGGCTGTCCACCTGATGGCACTGATAAGGGCCCACTTCGCTCACGGTCGCGGCGAGCTGGTTTTCACTGAAGAACTGGCTGACGGCAAGGCTCGATAGCTCGAAACCGTCGACCGGATGGCCCTGAGCGCTCAGCCAGAGCATGTCGCGGGATTTGCCACACAGGGGAACCAGCACCGGCTCGTCCGCTTGCTGGGCTGACCACCAGGATTGCAGCCAGTGGTTGAAGTCCGCCTGATGAAAGCCAATCCGGTTCTCTTCCCAACGCTGATGCCAAAACGCAGCTTCCATCGTTATTACCCTTCTGTACTAAAGATGCCTCAATATCACAACTTAACCGGCACCGTGCAACCCTCTGCCATTCCCTTTTTGCCGCGCAGCCTCTGCGTGTTATCGGGCGAATGGCGGGACATCCCCTTACCGTGCGCCTCGCTGTCGCAATCGGCGCTATTGGCTGCATTTATAACGGACAAGACATACCAACCCATGCAAAAACGTCATGGGTGTATGGCGATGAATGAATAAAAGGAATGACGTTGGCAAGCCAAAACGTGCCTGCCAACGCCAAAAAGATCACGACAGCGTGGCGCGAGCGGCCGCCAGCTGACGCTCGATATAAGCAAAATCGGGACGATCGGCGGGGAGTTCCGAGAGGCAGGCCGCTTTGAGCTGATGCAACCCATAAAGCGGTGAGTCTTGCGTATCGCAATGGGCCAGCAGCTCTTCCAGCAGGCAACCAAAGGCGCGCACTTCCAGTCGCTCAAGGCCCATGGCCCGCTCGCGGTCGCTGCGCTCATACAAAGAGGCGGCACCGAAATCCCCCAGCAGGGCGCGAGCCGGGGCGTCAGACCCACGGGCAAACAGAATATTGTGGCCGTAGAGGTCCCCGTGCATGATGCCCGCGCGGTGCAGATGGCACGCCACCGAGGCGATGCCGTGGGCCATCGCCAGTGCATCCGTTACACAGAGACGCAGATCCTCGGGATAGACATCCCGGGTGCAGGAGTCCAGGCTCGGCGGCCCGGCCAGATTGGCAAAGGCCGGGTCGATCAGCTCCATTACCAGCGCCGGAATGCCGGAGGGGTGATCCGCCACCTTGCCTATCACCTTGATAAGGTTGGGATGAGTGCCCGCCGCCAGCGATGCCGCCATCTCGCAGCGGGGCAGCCCGTCGCTGGTCACCGCCCCCTTGAACAGCTTGACCGCCACCTGACTGCCATCACCTCTGTCGCTCGCCTGAGTCACTTCATCAGCAGGATTACCCACAAGGGTGGCGCGATGGATAACGCCAGATGCTCCCTGCCCCAGTAGCTCGCCCAGCCCCAACGTCTCCCAGGCAAGAGGCGTGACATGGGCATCATCGATGGCCCGCGCCTCCGTCCCTTCGCTAAAGGGGTTGCCGGAGTAGGCGAGCCATGAAAGGCGCGGCAGCGAGAGCAGCCACTCGGGGAAGCATTCGATGCGGTTGGCGGCGATGCGCAGCAACTCCAGCTTGCGGCAGTTGGCAAGGCTCGTCGGCAACTCGCGCAGGCGGTTGCCCGCCAGCATCAGCTTTTGCAGGGCGTCGCATTGGCCCAGCTCATCAGGCAACTGTTCCACCGCGTTGTCGGTCAGGATCAGCCAGCGCAAACCGGCGGGCAGCGCCTTGGCCGAGACGGTGGCAATCCGGTTGGCCTTAAAGCCCACCATGGTGAGCGCAGGACAGCGCCCCAGCACCTCGGGCAGCTCGGTAAAGCGGTTCTCGGAGCAGAAGATGATGCGCAGTTTGCCAAACCCGGCCAGCTCGTCAGGGAGCGCGCTCAACCGGTTGCCGGTGAGATCCAGCACCTCCAGCGTCTCTTTCAGGCTCAAAATCTCGGGGGGGAAAACCGCGAGGTTTTCAGAGAGCTTCAGATGGCGGGCACCGCACAGTTCACCTGCGCGCAGCTGTTCCAGAGTATGCATAACCGTTTCTCAATCCTGATGATCTGCCTGATGACGTAGCCAGCCATCAGCGCGCGCCGAACCCGGGTCCGGCGGTTTTAAAGGGGGGCATTATAAAGAATTCGGGGCGCAGTTCGCCCCTTTTGTTGCCACGAAGGCCTGTATCGACATGTAGCAAAACGACTTGGGTACAAAGAGAGCAAGATTCGGGTCGTCCCGGCAAGGAGTGGTTGCCATAGTGGGGGCCAAACCCAAGTCGGTTGGAACCTATTGGAGTTCCAACCCACAGCCAACCCTGTGCCCCACTGATTTGGCGCACAACACACCTGCGAGGGAACAGCCATGTCATTACTGTCCAACAAGGTCGCCATCATCACCGGCGCCAGCTCCGGCATCGGTCGCGCCAGCGCCATCCTGTTTGCCCGGGAGGGAGCAAGTGTCGTCGTCGGCGCCCGCCGCAAGCCCGAGCTGGATCTGCTGGTGGAGGAGATCCGCCATGAGGGGGGCCAGGCGGCAAGTCTGGCGGGAGATGTGAAAAGCGAGAGTTACGCCCGCGATCTGGTGGAGCTCGCGTTAACACGTTTCGGCGGGCTCGATATCGCCTTCAACAACGCAGGTACCACAGGCACGCCGGGCAGCGTAGAGGAGCTTGAACTGGCGCAGTGGCAGGAAACGCTGGATACCAACCTCACCAGCGCCTTTGTGGGGGCCAAGTACCAGATCCCCGCCATGCTGGCGCGTGGCGGCGGCTCGCTTATTTTTACCTCTACCTTCGTCGGCCATATCCTGGGGCTGCCCGGTATGGCGGCCTATGCGGCGAGCAAGGCAGGCCTCATTGGCCTGACCCGGGTGCTGGCTGCCGAATATGGGGCACAAGGGATTCGGGTAAACGCCCTGCTGCCGGGGGGCACCGACACTCCCATGGGGCGGGCTTTTGCCAATACGCCAGAGAGCCTCGCCTTTGTGCAGAATATGCATGCCCTTAAACGACTGGCCCAACCGGAGGAGATCGCCCGCTCGGCCCTCTATCTCGCGTCCGATGCATCCAGCTTTACCACCGGCATTGCACTGCTGGCCGATGGTGGGGTATCAATTTGTCGCACATGACCTTGTCGCCCCCAAGATCCTGCGACCGAAACCTTATCGTGAGAGCGCCTTATGTCTGATTACGCCCGCATCGCCGATGCCATCCGTTTTATCGCAAGTCAGGTGGAGCGCCAACCCACTCTGGACGAGATAGCGGCGCACGTGCACTTAAGTCCCTTTCACTTCCAGCGGCTGTTCAGCCGCTGGGCCGGAGTGACGCCCAAACGCTATCTGCAGGTGCTGACCCTGGAGCGGGCCAAGGCGCTGCTGCAGGAGTCGCGCCCCCTGCTTGAAGTGGCCGATACCCTGGGCCTTAGCAGCGGCTCGCGGCTATACGATCACTTCGTGCAGCTCGAAGCGGTGACGCCGGGCGAGTACAAGCAGCGCGGGGCCGGGCTGGTTATCGATCACGGGGTGCACGACACGCCCTTCGGTCAGGCATTCGTCGCCCTGACCCCGCGGGGGGTGTGCAACTTCTCGTTTCTCGATGAAAAGGCCCCACAGGCGCCGCTGGCCGCCCTCGCCCACAGCTGGCCTGCGGCAAGGCTGCAAGAAGCGCCATCACGCACCCAGGGGGTCATCAACACCATGTTCGATGGTAGCAAGGCGCCGGATCGCCCCATCTCCTTGCACGTGAGCGGCACCAACTTTCAGATCAGCGTCTGGCGGGCGCTGCTGCAGATCCCGCCCGCCAAGGTGGTGAGCTACGCCCAGGTGGCGAGCGCCGTCGGCAATCCCAAGGCTGCCCGCGCCGTGGGGTTGGCGGTGGGCGCCAACCCCGTCGCCTTGATGATCCCCTGTCACCGGGTCATCCAGCAAAACGGCAAACTCGGCGGCTATCACTGGGGCGAGACCCGCAAACAGGCGATACACGCCTGGGAAGCGGCGAGGTATGAGTGAAGGTAGCCTTTAGTCTGCTCGGCCTGATGGGGGTGACGAAACAGGAGTGTTGGTTGTGAGTCAGCAGACAATCAGGCTGTGCCGGACAAGCGTGCGGCGATATACAGCGGGGAAAACAGAAAAATCGGGGCGCAGATCGCCCCTTTTGTTGCCTTGGCAAGACATGGTGCCTAGCCACCCCACCCCAGCGGATTTACGAAAAGACGTAGGGTGCAATAAGCGCAGCGCATTGCACCATTTGCCGAGCGGCTTTTGTGCAAGGTATGAGAAACAAAAGTAGAGGTGCAATTTCATTGCACCCTACGACACTCTAAATAGCGGAGGCATACCCCAGCCAGATTAACATTTCTCTGGTGAAGTAAGAGTTTCAATACGATCTTGATTTGATAGACAAACGTCAATTCCGTACTCAGTTAACTTGTAGCTAAAATACTCATTACCATTAAAATCAGAGCTATTTAATTTTTCGATCATACCTAAACGGGTGAGTTTTATTATAGCCAAGTTGATTTTAGCCGAACTTAAATCATATTTAACGAAACGGTTATACAAATCCCAACTAACGCAACCATCAACATCTGAGTTTACAGACTCAAGTAACACTGACAATGCGATCATATCTGTGTCGGTGAGCGTTGCTAATTGAGCATTTACATCAATACGTGGTTTTTCCTGAACAGAATCAAGTTCAAGCAAACCTTGTAGTTTGAAAGCTCGTTTTATTTGTGTAGCGGAGTAATTAAGAGATGAAGCTAAGTCTTCATCACTTCTGTTTGCATCAAAATCTGTTGGAGTAATACCTAGAAGATCACTTGGGAAATGCAAGTCAACGCCACGTGGTTTTACAATAAAACACCGGTTCTTTCCAATTGCACCAATAAACAAACCAAGTTCAAAAACTACGTTATCTCTTACAACATACTTTTCTCTAGATCTAATAACTGTCAGGTCATCAGGAGAAAAAATAAAAATAGAGAAATCTACAGACTTAGCTTTTGAAATCAAGTCATCAAGAGCGTTACTCGAAATGTTAAATGTACCATTCCGCCATATTGTAACTTCTGCATCAAACTCTAAGTTTTCAGCAATTGCATCTGCTATAGGTAGGCTTTCAACAGATGAACCGATAAATACTCTTGGCTTTCTCATAGTCCCTCCAATTTTTTGTTAAAAGTTCGCAAAGCCGTGAACGAAGTGAATAATATATTAAGGGTCATTTATTGAAATATGTCTCTAATACATTACCTGATGCCTCATCAACTCTGCAGTTGAATCCCGCAAAATTCCCTACCCATAATGGAGATTCACTTGTAATGTAGGTGTAAGCATCAACCGCACCTTGACCAATATCTGATGCCCGCCAAATAAAACTCCCCGCACGAGCATAGCAAAATAGGTTTCTAGCTGGGCTATTTCTCTCAAAGGCCATCCAGTCATATATGACCAAAACGTGTTCGTGAATCAGTGATGCGCTGAGGACTGGATATTCGCCTTTAAAGCGAACACCATCACCTTCAATCCAGTTTTCATGCACTGTAAGCTGCATGTGACCTCTAATGGCGATTAGATGGGAAGCGGTACAGGTCAGTTCACTGAGCTTGCCATATAACTCTGCGGCTACTCTAGCTTGACGAAAAAGGCTGTTACCGAGCCAGTATGCTAGCTAGTAAGGAAGATAATAAAAAGTGTGATATGGCAGTTTCCTGAGCAAGATCAACAAATTAAATAAGACGTACCAATACTGGACATATATCTGCGGTGCCAGATCATAGATAAAGAAAAGACGCCCTAAGGCGTCTTTCATATTTTCAGGATTTGGAGCAAACCGGTTAGGAGATCTCCCCCTCCCCGCCAAGCCCCGCCCCCAATCAAATCGGGGTAATGGAGGTGATATGGGCATCCCCGTCCAGTGATTTGAAGATCTGTACCACGGCTTCGCCATGGATCGGTTTGGCAAGCGGCACAGTGCTCTTGCACTTGAAGCGGTAGTTGGTGCCAGCCACCACCTGGGTGGAGACTTCAAAGGGTACGTACTGCACCCCGACAAATCCTTTCAGCGCCTGATCAAATACCGCCTGATCCTCGGCGGTCAGCTTGTGATATGCGGTCCATCCACCCACCAACACTGCTTGTTCTGACATATCAAACTCTCCGTGCTCTATGATCCCGACTCGTTTGGCCGTTCGGGCTGCGCCCCGTTGATTCAAGTGGTTTCCGGTCTCCACCGGGGTGTCATCACTGCCGGTTGGCGCGATAACGATGGGCCCGTTTGCGCAGCTATCTGCAACTGGATAAGCCCTCCCCCTTGCCACAAGCCGCTGTTGACAGCGGGCTCAATTGGCATGAGAGAGCCTAGTGCGGGATGGCAAAAATGCCCCTGTCACATATGACAGGGGCAAGGTGGCGAAAAGCTGCTCGAAAAAAGAAGATGTGTTGCGCAAACGATTGAGAAAAGAAAAGACGCCTCAAGGGCGTCTTTTTGCATTTTTATGCTCGAAGGGCAGAACGGCGCGAGCCGCTTATTCCCATTCGATGGTTGCGGGCGGCTTGCCGGAGACGTCGTACACCACGCGGGAGATACCGTTGATCTCGTTGATGATGCGGTTCGACACGTGACCGAGGAAGTCGTACGGCAGGTGAGCCCAGTGGGCGGTCATAAAGTCGATGGTCTCGACGGCGCGAAGCGCAATGACCCAGTCATATTTGCGACCATCGCCCATCACGCCAACGGAGCGCACCGGCAGGAACACGGCGAACGCCTGGCTGACCTGGTTGTAGAGGTCGGCTTTGCGCAGCTCTTCGATAAAGACCGCATCGGCGCGGCGCAGAATATCGCAGTACTCTTTCTTCACTTCGCCAAGGACGCGCACGCCCAGACCGGGGCCCGGGAACGGGTGACGGTAGAGCATGTCGTAGGGCAGACCCAGCTCCAGACCAACGCGGCGCACTTCGTCTTTGAACAGCTCGCGCAGCGGCTCGACCAGACCCATCTTCATCTCTTCCGGCAGGCCGCCGACGTTGTGGTGAGACTTGATGACGTGGGCCTTGCCGGTCTTGCTGGCAGCGGATTCGATAACGTCCGGATAGATGGTGCCTTGCGCCAGCCACTTGGCGTTTTTCAGCTTTTTCGCTTCATCATCAAACACTTCAACGAAGACGCGGCCGATGATCTTGCGCTTGGCTTCCGGCTCGTCAACACCGGCCAGGGCAGAGAGGAAGCGCTCTTCGGCTTCAACCTTGATGATGTTCAGACCAAAGTGATCGCCAAACATCTCCATCACCTGCTCGCCTTCATTCAGACGCAGCAGACCGTTGTCAACGAAGACGCAGGTCAGGCGATCGCCGATGGCGCGGTGCACCAGCATGGCGACCACGGAGGAGTCGACACCGCCGGAGAGGCCGAGGATCACTTCATCGTCACCCACCTGCTCGCGGATGCGGGCAACGGCGTCGTCAATGATGGTGGCCGGGGTCCAGAGGCATTCGCAGCCGCAGATGTCTTTGACGAAGTGCTCCAGCATGCGGGCACCCTGACGGGTGTGGGTCACTTCCGGGTGGAACTGCACGCCGTAGAAGCGCTTGGCCTCACACGCCATGGCCGCGTGCGGGCAGGTCGGGGTCTGGGCGATGGTGGTGAAGTCAGCCGGAATGGTGGTGACCTTGTCACCGTGGCTCATCCAGACATCCAGCAGGGCATTGCCGTTGTCGGCGATGGCATCTTCGATGTTGCGCAGCAGGGCGCTGCTCTTGCCAGCTTCGCCCAGCACTTCCACCTTGGCGTAACCGAATTCACGCTCGGTGGAGGATTGCACCTTGCCACCCAGCTGCTCGGCCATGGTCTGCATGCCGTAGCAGATACCGAACACAGGGACACCGGCGTTGAACACGTACTCGGGGGCGCGCGGGCTGCCCGCTTCGGTGACGGACTCGGGGCCGCCGGAGAGGATGATGCCGCTCGGATTGAATTCGCGGATCTGCTCTTCGGTTACGTCCCAGGCCCACAGTTCGCAGTAAACGCCGATTTCGCGCACGCGGCGGGCGATCAGCTGGGTGTACTGGGAACCGAAGTCGAGGATAAGGATACGGTGCTGGTGAATGTCTTTAGTCATTTTATTCCTGCATCAGGCTGATGTTGTCACAAAGGGCACGGGATAAAAAAAGGGTGGAAAAACGGGGCGCAGGGCCCCGTCTTATCAGCCCATCCGATAGTTGGGGGCTTCTTTGGTAATGGTCACATCGTGGACGTGGGACTCTTTCATCCCGGCGCCGGAGATGCGCACAAATTCAGCTTTAGTGCGCATGTCGTCGATGGTGGCGCTGCCGGTCAGGCCCATGGAGGAGCGCAGGCCGCCCATCTGCTGGTGGATGATCTCTTTGAGGCGACCCTTGTACGGCACGCGACCTTCGATACCTTCCGGTACCAGCTTGTCGGCGGCGTTGTCGGTCTGGAAGTAGCGGTCGCTGGAGCCTTTGGACATGGCGCCCAGAGAACCCATACCACGGTAGGATTTGAAGGAGCGACCCTGATAGAGCTCGATCTCGCCCGGCGCTTCTTCAGTACCTGCGAACATGGAGCCCACCATGACGCAGCTGGCGCCCGCGGCGATGGCCTTGGCGATGTCGCCGGAGAAGCGGATACCGCCATCGGCAATCACCGGAATACCGGTGCCTTCCAGCGCGTCAACAGCGTCGGAGATGGCAGTGATCTGGGGCACGCCCACGCCGGTCACGATACGGGTAGTACAGATGGAACCCGGGCCGATACCGACCTTGACCGCATTGACACCGGCAGCAGCCAGCGCCTTGGCGCCCGCGGCGGTCGCCACGTTACCACCGATGATCTGCAGATCCGGATAGGCGTCACGAGTAGCCTTGATGCGATCCAGCACGCCCTGGGAGTGACCGTGGGAGGAGTCGATCAGCAGTACGTCAACACCGGCTTCCACAAGCGCGGCGACGCGCTCTTCGTTGCCGGCACCGGCACCAACCGCAGCACCGACCCGCAGACGACCCTTGTCATCTTTACAGGCGTGCGGCTTGCGCTCGGCTTTCTGGAAATCTTTAACGGTGATCATGCCCTTGAGCTTGAAGTCGCCGTTCACCACCAGCACTTTTTCGATACGGTGCTTTTGCATCAGGGCAACCACCTCTTCGCGAGGGGCCCCTTCACGCACGGTGACCAGACGATCTTTCTGGGTCATGATCTGTTCAACGGTCTGGGAGAGGTCAATCACGAAGCGCACGTCACGGCCGGTGATGATACCGACCAGCTGATTGCCGTCAGTCACCACGGGGTAACCGGCGAAGCCATTCTTGTGGCTCAGCTCCTTGATTTGGGCGATGGTCATGTCAGGGCGCACGGTGACGGGGTCAGTGACCACGCCGCTCTCGTACTTCTTGACCTTGCGCACTTCGGCAGCCTGCTGCTCGATGGACATGTTCTTGTGGATAAAGCCGATACCGCCTTCCTGGGCCAGTGCGATAGCCAGACGGGCTTCGGTCACTGTGTCCATGGCAGCGGAGATCATCGGGATGTTCAAGCTGATGGCGGAGGTCAGCTTGGTACGCAGATCGGCAGTATTGGGAAGAACTTCGGAGTGGGCGGGAACCAACAGTACATCGTCGAAGGTTAACGCTTCTTTGGCAATCCTGAGCATGGCAATATCTCACCGTTGAGGAAGTGGGGGTGTAAAATATTGCCGACGAAGTTTACTCACGCATTGGTCACTGGTAAAGAAGTTTTTTGAATTTTTTATGGCATAGCCCTCTTTTAGGCGGCCAAAACGCCAAAAAACCAAGATTATCAGTACGAAAAGCGCCATTTCGGGGCAAAAGAGTTGGCTAACCGGTGATTTATGCAAAACCGGTAGGTGCCGACGCTGCGCAACCCCCATGCAACGGGATGATCGACAGGGGCTCAGGGGGCAAGCGGCCTCTGACCCCCCCTCCCCTTATCTTGTGTCCTTGTATTCTCTCTTGCCATCGCGGCGACCTCTCGCACCGGTATCATTCTCTTCTCAATGTCCCTTGCTCGGTCTGGATAATAAATTTAGCCCGCTGCCAATATATATTTTCCGTCACAACAAGGGGTGTCTCTCTTTATTATTTTCGCCCCACCATCCGCAGCAAGGTATTATCTTTATCCAGCAGATGATGTTTCAACGCCCCGACAATGTGCACCAGCAAAAATGCCAGCATGACATATGGCAAATAAATATGGACTGTGTGAGCAATATCCCGAACGGATTCACTGAATGGAATCACATTGGCAGGATCATGGATATCTGGATTCATCGGGATAATAGACCAGCCAAATATCGCGACTCCTCGGCCAGCCGCAGCAGAATAACAGAGACCGGACACTGGAATAAGCAGCGTTGAAATCAGCAAACCCCAGTGGATCGCCCTGGCTGCCAATGCCTCGTACACAGGATATTGACGCACAGGCTCAGGCCACCCTTTAACAAGGCGGAGAATGGCGCGGGGCAGGATCAAGATCAGTGCAATCACCCCCAGAGATTTATGCAGCGCATAGAGATCCCATATTTCAAATTTAACCATCAGATAACCGACAAGGGTCAGGCCAATCATCAGCAAGGCAACCGACCAGTGCAGCAAACGGGTCGTCAAACTTAAGCGGGTTGAGGGATTCATAAGCTACTCCAAACAGGGGGCGAGTGAACGCTGGTCAAGATGGTGGCGCCGTGAACATCAGCAGCACCTGAGATATCAACGGCATCCAGGCAAGCTGCAACGCGGCCAGATGCGGGCAAGCGCGAGGGCTTTTATCGGGAGCCATACTGCCTGCCCGGATAAACGGCAGCGTTTCCAATCTTGCTTTTCTGCTGCTGGCGCCGCCTGCTTAACGCCCTCCCCCTGTTTCGGGTTAAGATAGCAGCCATCGTTTTATCCCGGCCCCGCCGGGGCAGACCACAGGTACGCCTTTGAACCGATTTACCCCATCCAGTGCGGCGAACAGCCGCGAGCAGCAGGTCTTTACCGTCACCCGCCTCAACAGCGCCGTGCGCATGATCCTGGAGCAGGATCTGGGGCTGGTGTGGCTGACCGGCGAACTCTCCAATCTGGCGATGCCAAGCTCCGGCCACTGGTACTTCTCCCTTAAGGACATGTCGGCCCAGGTGCGCTGCGCCATGTTCAAGGGCAACAACCGGCGGGTGGCGTTTCGCCCGCAGGATGGCATGCAGGTGCTGGTGCAGGCGCGAGTCTCTCTCTATGAGCCGCGCGGCGACTACCAGCTGATCATCGAGTCGATGCAGCCGGCGGGCGATGGCGTGCTGGCGCTGCGTTTTGAAGAGCTCAAGCGCAGCCTCGGCGCCGAGGGGCTGTTTGACGAAGGCCGCAAGCGGCCGCTGCCCCGCGAACCGCGGGCGGTGGGCCTTATCACCTCCGCCACCGGCGCGGCTTTGCACGATATGCTCACCGTGCTCAAACGGCGTGCGCCGGATCTACCGGTCTTTATCTACCCGACTCAGGTACAGGGGAGCGCCGCCATCAGCCAGATCGTCGCGGCGATCGCCAAAGCGAACCGACGCGCCGAGGTGGATGTGCTGATCGTCGGGCGCGGCGGCGGCTCGCTCGAAGATCTCTGGTGCTTCAACGAAGAGGCGGTGGCGCGTGCCATTGCCCACTCAGCCATCCCTGTGGTGAGCGCGGTGGGCCACGAGGTAGATGTCACCATCAGCGACTTTGCCGCCGACTTGCGTGCCCCTACCCCATCGGCCGCCGCCGAGCTGGTGGCGCCGGATCAGAGCGCCCGTGCCCAGCGTCTCGTTCACCTCAAGCAGCGACTGCTGCAGGCGATGAGCCGCCAGCAGACCGCCGCCCGCCACGATTTCATCCTGCTGCAAAAGCGGCTCGACCATCAGGACCCGAAACGGCGACTGGAGCAGCAATCCCAGCGCCTCGACGAACTCTCCACCCGTTTGCAGCAGCTATTGCGCCAGCGGCTGCATCAGGGTGAGCGGCGCCTCGCCAACCTTGAGCTGCGCCTGCAGGGCAAGAGCCCGGAGAGATTGCTGGCTGCCGGCAAGCGCCGCCACCAGCTGGCCGAGGAGCGGCTTCATGCCCTGATTGCCAAGCGCCAGGATCTGGCGAGCCACCGCCTCGCCATGCTTACCGCCCGCCTCGACGGGGTGAGCCCGCTCGCTACTCTGGGTCGCGGCTACTCCATCACCCGCACTCCACGCGGCGAAGTCATCAGCCGCGCCGATCAGGTCAGCAGCGGCGATCAGCTCATCACCACCCTGGCACAAGGGAGCCTGCAGGTGCGGGTCGAGGAAGTTATCAAAGACTCTGCGCAGTAGATCGGCTGCATCAAACCACCAGCCAATCTGCGATTCAGCCCGGCAATCAGCCAAAAACAAAGGCCACCACCGCAAACAGGGTGGTGGCCTTTTTTATCTCGGGCGCTGGCGCCCGCTCACCCCTTGGTACGGCGGGCGACCAGGGTGAACTTGTAATCATCGCTCTTGAAGAAGTTGCGACTGAACTCGAACACGGTGCCATCTTGCAAGAAGCCACGGGAGACCTTCTCGATAATGGGCTTGGCAGGGTCGATACCGAGCGCCTCCACCACCTGCGCCGAGGGGAGCACCGGAATGATCTCCTGCTCGCTGCGGTCAATCACCAGCTGCTTCACCTCTTCGATGTAGTGGTACTTGGAGCCCTGCATCACCGCATAGCTGAGATCGGGGAAGAGGGCGAGCGGCATCCAGGTCTCCTCCAGCGTTACCGCGATCTGGCGAATAAAGCGCACCCGCTTGACGTAGTAGACCAGCGCCCCTTCCAGCAGATTGAGCCGCTCGGCCAACTCACTGCTCGCCTTGATCACCTCGAAGGCGAGAATGTCACTGTGGGTCTCGGCCGCCGGATCGGTCACCTTCTCATAGAGGCTGGTGAGCTGATAGATGTCGTAGTTCACCTTCTCCTGCCGCACATAGCTGCCGCTGCCCTGAATGCTCTCGATGACGTTGAGTTCGGTCAGCTGCTTGAGGGCCTGGCGCACCGTCACCCGGCTCACCCCGAACTGCTCGCGCAGCTCGGCTTCGGTGGGCAGGGCATCGCCGGGGGCCAGCTCCCCTTGCGCAATCCACTGCTGGATGGTGTCGGCTATCTGGCGATACATGGGTTTTTTCGACACGAAAGGCCACCTCGTCGGCTCTGCGCCATGATAAATGGAAGAGGCGTCATTCTACCCCAGTTACCCGGCAGACAAAACGGCTCGGCCCCATTTGACCTAACAAATCACCTTGACCAAACAATACAAAAACAATACAAATAACGAATTGTATGATACCACTCACAAAAATCAGTCGGCCGGTTTGTTAGCATCGCTGTCACTTTCACCATGACGGCTTGCTGGCAAGCCAACCTGACAGAGGATCATCATGAATCTGACCAGTCTTACCGGCCCCCATCTCATCACGTTGCAAACCCGGTTTGCCGATCGGGATGCGGCCATTCATGCCCTGGCTGATCGGCTCGATCAGGCCGGCAAGCTGCACGACAAGGCCGCCTTTTTGGCTGCGGTCATGGCCCGCGAGGCACAGGGCCCCACCGCCCTTGGCGAAGGGCTTGCGGTACCTCACGGCAAGTGCGATGCGGTGCGCGAAGCGGCCTTTGCCGTCGCTACCCTGAGCGAGGAGCTGGGCTGGGAGGGGATCGACGGCCCCGAGCCGGTCAACCTGATCTTCATGCTGGCGATCCCGACCGATCAGGCGGGCTCCACCCATATGCAGCTGCTCACCACCCTCACCACCGCTCTGGTGGATGACGATACCCGCGAGGCCGTGCTGGCGGCTCAAAGTGTCGAGCAACTGATGGCACTGCTTGATGGTGAAGGGGATAGTGGCAAGCAACCAGAAAAAGAAGACAAGTTAGATACAAATAAACCCACTGTGGTCTGTGTCACCGCCTGCCCGGCGGGGATCGCCCACACCTATATGGCTGCCGAGTATCTGGAAAAGGCGGGCCGCAAGCTGGGTATTCGGGTACTGGTCGAGAAGCAGGGTGCTAATGGCATCGAGGATCGCCTGCCACAAGAGGCGCTCGATGCCGCAGTGGCCTGCATCTTCGCCGCCGAGGTGGCCATCAAGGAGCAGGAGCGTTTTGCTGGCATCCCCCGGATCGAGACGCCGGTGGCCGAGCCCATCCGCCATGCCGAGCGGATCCTCAATGAGGCGCTGGAAGCGGCCAAGGCAGGGCGCACCGCCCCGACCCCCAGCACCAGCCAGAGCGACGCGCAGACCGGCAAGAAGGTGAGCCTCAAGACCGAGCTCAAGCAGGCGCTGCTGAGCGGCATCTCCTTTGCCGTACCGCTCATCGTGGCAGGCGGTACCGTGCTCGCCGTCTCTGTGCTGCTGGCCCAGATCTTCGGCCTGCAACATCTGTTTGACACCGAGAACTCCTGGCTCTGGATGTACCGAAAACTCGGCGGTGGCATGCTGGGCACCCTGATGGTGCCGGTGCTGGCGGCCTATACCGCCTATTCGCTGGCGGACAAACCGGCGCTGGGCCCGGGCTTTGCGGCGGGACTGGCCGCCAACATGATTGGCTCCGGTTTTCTCGGCGGCGTGGTCGGCGGCCTTATCGCCGGTTACCTGATGCGCTGGGTCAAGCAGCATGTGCGCCTTAGCCCTAACTTCAACGGCTTTCTCACCTTTTACCTCTATCCGGTGATCGGCACCCTGGTGGCAGGCAGCCTGATGCTGTTTGTCATCGGCCAGCCGGTAGCCTGGCTCAACAACAGCCTCACCGAATGGCTCAACGGCCTCTCCGGCACCAATGCGCTGGTACTGGGCGCCCTGCTCGGCTTTATGTGCTCGTTTGACCTGGGTGGCCCGGTCAACAAGGCGGCCTACGCTTTCTGCCTCGGCGCCATGGCCAACGGGGTCTACGGCCCTTACGCCATCTTCGGCGCGGTCAAGATGGTCTCGGCCTTTACCGTCACCTTCTCCACCCTGCTGGCGCCGCGCCTGTTCCAGACCTTCGAGATCGAGACCGGCAAGTCGACCTGGCTGCTGGGGCTGGCGGAGATCACCGAGGGCGCCATTCCGATGGCCATCGAAGATCCAATCCGGGTGATCGGATCCTTCCTCGCAGGCTCGGTGGTCACCGGCGCCATGGTGGGTGCCATGGGGATTGGTCTCTCCACCCCGGGGGCCGGCATCTTCTCCCTGTTCCTGCTCCACGATGGCGGCCACGGCGCCCTGATGGCGGCCGCCGTCTGGCTCGGTGCGGCGCTGGTGGGCACCCTTATCTCCACTGTGGTGCTGATCGGCTGGCGCCGTCACGCCATGCAGCGCGGCACCTATCAGGTGGTCGCCCCAGAGTAAGGCTCATCTTCACCACCGCTTTTTCAACAGACTATTTTTCCGCACGGCAGGCAAGGGCCGCCGTGCGTCAGCAAAGGATCATTGTCATGACAGTTTCACGAGTTCACATCACACCGCACATGCACTGGGATCGGGAGTGGTACTTCACCACCGAGGAGTCCCGCATCCTGCTGGTCAACAACATGGCGGAGATCCTGGCGCGTCTTGAATCCGACCCCGACTACAAGTTCTATGTGCTGGACGGCCAGACCGCGGTGCTGGAGGATTACTTCGCCATCCAGCCCGAGAACAAGGCCCGGGTGAAGGCGCTGGTGGAAGCGGGCAAGCTCATCATCGGCCCCTGGTACACCCAGACCGACACCATGCAGGTGAGCGGCGAGTCCATCCTGCGCAACCTGCTCTACGGGATGCGCGATTGCCTCAGCCTTGGCGAGCCGATGAAGATCGGTTACCTGCCCGACTCGTTCGGCATGTCCTCCCAGCTACCCCACATCTTCAACGGCTTCGGGATCGATCGGGCCATGTTCTGGCGCGGCTGCTCCGAGCGTCACGGCACCGACAAGACCGAGTTCCTCTGGCAGAGCAACGACGGCAGCGAGGTGACCGCCCAGGTGCTGCCGCTCGGCTACGCCATCGGCAAGTACCTGCCGGAAGATGAAGCGGGCCTGCGCAAGCGGCTCGAATCCTACTTCGAGGTGCTGGAGAAGGCCTCGGTGACCAAGGATATCCTGCTGCCCAACGGCCACGACCAGATGCCGCTGCAACAGAACATCTTCGCCATCATCGACAAGCTGCGGGAGATCTACCCCCAGCGTGAATTCCACATGAGCCGCTTCGAGCAGGTCTTCGAGCGCATCGAGGCGTGCCGCGACCAGCTGGCCACCCTCAAGGGGGAGTTCAACGACGGCAAATACATGCGGGTACACCGCACCATCTCCTCCACCCGGATGGACATCAAGCTGGCCCATGCCGCCATCGAGAACAAGATCGTCAACATCCTCGAGCCGCTGGCGAGCATCGCCTGGGCGCTCGGCTTTGAGTACCACCATGGGCTTTTGGAGAAGATGTGGAAGGAGATCATGAAGAACCACGCCCATGACAGCATCGGCTGCTGCTGCAGCGACAAGGTGCATCAGGAGGTGATGACCCGCTTCATTCTGGCCGACGACATGGCCGAGAACCTGATCCGCTTCTACATGCGCAAGATTGTCGACAACATGCCGGTGGCGCTCTGCGAAGACGGCGTGCAGGTGGCCGACAAGCTCTGCCTGTTCAACCTGATGCCCTTCCCCCGTCAGGAGGTGATCAACACCAGCATCCGCATTCGTGCCCAATCCTTTGCCCTGCGCGATGAAGCGGGCCAGCCGGTCCCCTACTTCATCCGCGCCAGACGCGAGATTGACCCGGGTCTGGTGGACAGACAGATCGTTCACTACGGCAACTACGACCCCTTTATGGAGTACGACATCCAGCTCTGCCATCCACTGCCGGCCATGGGCTACTGCACTCTCCATATCGAGGGCAATCAGCCGGGACTGGAGCAGCCGGTGACGGCCAGCGGCGAGCTGCTGGAGAACGATTTTTATCGCATCGCCCTCAATGACAACGGCACCCTGCAGATCCTGGATAAACTGCGCGGCACCACCTTCGATCAGGTGCTCACGCTGGAAGAGGGCTCCGATGATGGTGACGAGTATGACTACTCGCCATCGCGGGACGAGTGGCTGCGCTACTCCACCGAGTTTGCGGTGACTCGCGAGGTCACCCATCAGGCGTGGCAGAGCATCGCCACTCTCAAACTGCGTATGGCATTGCCTGCCAACCTCGCCGAGCGTGCCAACCGCCAGTGCAGCGGCCACCTCGATGTCACCTGCCGTATCACGCTGGCGCATCAGAGCCCACGCATCGACATCGAGCTGGAGCTCGACAATCAGGCCGACGATCACCGGGTGCGGGTGCTGATCCCCACCCCCTTCCCGAGCGACACCGTGGTTTCCGACAACCAGTTTGGCTGCATCACCCGCCCCACCCGCGACAGCGCCATGGCGAACTGGGAAGCGGAAGGTTGGAAAGAGGCCCCCATTCCGGTCTGGCAGCTGATGAACTTCGTCGCTCTGCAAGATGGCAAGCAGGGGCTGGCTGTGCTGAGCGACGGTCTGCGCGAGTTTGAAGTGATCGGCGAGCAGTGCGACACCCTGGCGCTCACCCTGCTGCGCGGGGTCGGCGTGCTCGGTAAAGAGGAGCTGCTGCTGCGCCCGGGTCGCCCCTCCGGCATCAAGCTGCCCACCCCGGACTCCCAGGTGCGCGGCAAGCTCAGCTGCCGTTTCAGCCTGCTGGCGTTTGCCGGTGATCACATCAGCGCCAACGTGATGCAGGCGGCGCGCAGCTACCTCACCCCGGTGCGCTGCTACAACAAGATCCCGTTCGATGCCATGAAGCTCAACAAGGCGAGCTTCACCACCCCGCTCCACTTCAGTCTGCTCTCCATGGATCCCTCTGGTCCGGTGCTGAGCGCCCTGAAAAAGGCAGAGGATGAAGAGGCGCTGGTGATCCGGGTCTACAACCCGAGCGAGCAGGCGGTACTGGAGGGTGGCAAAATGAGCAGCGAACACGCCCTGAGCGACTGGCAAGCGGTGCGGATGGACGAACAGCCCCAGCCCCTTGAACTGGCCGCTGGCGAGTTTGGCGAGCTGGCGCCGTGCCACTCCCGCAGCGTGCGCTTTCGGGTGGCTCGCGGCTAACCGCCGGTAACACCCACAGGTAGCAACAGGCGGGGAAGAGTCATCCCCTCCCCGCCTGTTTATCCCTTCAAGCTGGCCTGCCCCGCTTGATAAAGACATAAAAAAATCCCTGCCAGTTGGCGGGGATTTTTATTGGGTCCTGCTTCATCCCGCGAGCGGGGGAGCGCGCTTAGCTGGCCTTGCGCAGGATCTGCTCAAGGTAGTCGGCGAAGCGGTGACCGTGATGCTCCAGCAGTTTCGGGAACATGGAGATGGAGGTCATGCCCGGGAAGGTGTTGATTTCATTCAGCAGGATCTCCCCCTCGTCGGTCAGGAAGAAGTCGATGCGGGAGAGATGGGTCAGTTTCAGCTGACGGAACGCCTTGAGGGCATACTCGTGAATAGCGTCAGCCTGCGCCTCGGTCAGCCCCTCGGCACGCAGTGCGGTCTCGGTATGGCTGGCGCTGCTGTACTTCTCTTCATAGGTGTAGAACTTGTCCTGCGGCACGCAGATCTCGCCCGGATACGTCGCCACCAGCTCGTCACCATACTGGTAAACTGCCACTTCCAGCTCGCGCGGCTTGACCGCTTTCTCGATCAGAACCTGTTCGGAGTAACCGAAGGCATCGGCAATACCTTTTACCAGATCCGCTTCGTTGCTAGCGGAGTAGCAGCCAACGGAAGAGCCCTGGGAAGCGGCCTTGATAAAGACCTTGCCCCACTTGGCCAGCGCGGCTTTGGCCTCGGCCAGCGCCGTCTCATTTTGCTCGGTCAGGAACAGGTACGGGGTGTTAGGAATGCCAATGGCGGAGAGCCACAGCTTGGTGCTGATCTTGTTGAAGCAGATCTTGCTCGCCTCGGCATCACAACCGAGATAAGGCAATCCGGCCAGTTCGAGGAAGGATTGCAGATCGCCGGTCTCACCCGGGTAGCCGTGGATGCAGGGCACCACGTAATCCACCGGACGGGCCACGCTGTCAAACGAAAGCAGCTTGTCGAGCCCCAGCTTGCACTCGCGGCCATCGGCACTGAGCCAGCGATCGGCGAACATCTCGACGCGGGTCACTTCGACACCGGGCAGAAGGCCCAGTTGTTGCTCGAGGAAATTGGCGCTGCGCAGAGAAACTTCGTGCTCGGAGCCACCGCCGCCGCACAGCAGCAAGACATGCATGTTCTTCATTAGATGTGATCCCTTGGGAAAAGCGGCCTCGTCATGACCATTTGATAAGCCAACCACCATAAAAACCGGACGAAGCCAGATACGAACATAAGTGCGCGCCAGTGTAGCAAGGGAGATCAACCCTTGTCAGCTGATGGGAGACCCATGACCCCACTTCTTGCAGTGAAAAGTCTCCCCTGTGTCAAAATCGGGACACATTGCCCCTCAGCGCGGGGGATCGACCCTTCCCATGCCGTTGCCATTGACCCGAAACCAGCCGGCAATACTGTAGCGCTCCTGATTGGCAGGCAGTACCTCGTGGGGAAACTCCTCGGAGAGAAACATGACCAGCCGCCCCCCCTTGGGGCTGACATCCATCAGAAACTGCTCCTTGTCGTCATACATGCGCAGCACTCCACCCGCTTCGGGCAGCCAGTCGTTGTTGAGGTAAAACACGGTGGTAAGACGGCGGTTGGAGCGACCGGCAAAGGCATCCCGATGGGTGGCGTAAAAATCCCCGCTGCGATAGCGGGCGAAGTGGGCCTCGTAGTCGAACAATCCCAGCATCAGCATCCGGTTTGCGGCAAGACGCAGGGACTCCATCCGGGCGAGGTAGTCAGCCACCGGCGCACCGAGGGAGGGCTCCAGCCAGTGGATCTGGTCACGGCGAATATCGGGATTGCCCTGGTGCAGGGCGTCACGGCCGATCCCGGCCGGTTGCCATTCGCCTGGCAAACAGGCTTTGAGGGCATCCACCTCGGTAGCGGTCAAAAAATCATCCACTATCACCCATCCCCGGGTGTAAATGGCATCCATGGCAGCTTGATAGTCCAAGATTGGCTCACAATGAGTGGAAAGAGGGCGCTTTGTAGCGACTTACCAGCAAAGTCACAAACCGGTTTGCTTCTCTTGAGAAGTCCCAACATCAATACGCGAGTTGCTGCCCGCCTCCCCGCATTTTTGTCGCCAGTTGTGATCCCGCCCTGCCAAAGAGCGTATTGGCTGTCGAAACTGTGATGGCCCTTGCAATCGGGACGAGGAGGCGCCGCGGCCTCCTTGCGGTACCAAGAGCCAGCCGATACCGTATCCGCATCGCCATGTTGCTGTTCATCCGGCGCTTGTCTCTGTCACCGACCGAACCACTCACGGCACAACCCGCGCATCACCCACGAAAGGATCTTCTCATGCCTCTGCCCGCTCTCACTTTGCAACGACTGGATGGTACCCCCTACCCGCTGACTCAACTGGCGGGCAAGGTAGTGCTGGTGGTCAATGTGGCCAGTCGCTGCGGCTTTACTCCCCAATATGAAGGGCTGGAAACGCTCTATCGGGAACTCGGCCCCAAGGGGCTGGTGATTTTGGGCTTCCCCTGCAACCAGTTCGGTCAGCAGGAGCCGGGGGATGCGGACGAGATCGCCCGCTTCTGCGCCCTCGACTATCCGGTCACCTTCCCCATCATGGCCAAGTGCGATGTCAACGGTGAGCATGCCCACCCCTTCTACCGGTGGCTCAAGCAACAGAAACCGGGCTTTCTTGGGCTGGAAAACGTCAAATGGAACTTCACCAAGTTCCTGATCGACCGCGATGGCAACGTGGTAGAGCGTTTCGCACCCCAGGCCAAACCGGAGAGTCTGGCCGAGCAGATCCGCGAGATGCTCTGATGCTCCCGCACCGTTTTACGCCACTGCGTTGAACGATTGTATGGCGGCCGGTGCGACAGCTACTGCGCAGCGGCCGCTCTTTTGCTATATTACGGCCCCACTATCTTTTCCATATCGTGGCTGGCCCCAATACGCTGGCTGCCCGTTGAGCCAAAGGCTCATCTCAGGAGTTTCTCTCGAACATGTCATTCAACGAACTGGGTCTGTCTCCGCATATTCTGCGGGCCGTCAAGGAGCTGGGTTACGAACAGCCAACCCCCATCCAGCAGCAAGCGATTCCGGCCATTCTGGCCGGTCAGGATGTGCTCGGCGGCGCTCAGACAGGCACAGGCAAAACGGCCGGTTTCACCCTGCCGATGTTGCAGCGTCTGCTGGCCAACCACGGTCGTGGCCGTCGTCAGGTGCGCGCACTGGTACTGACCCCGACCCGCGAACTGGCGGCACAGGTGGGCGAGAGCATCATCAAGTATGCCCACCACCTGCCGTTCAAGACTCTGATCGCCTATGGCGGTGTCAGCATCAAGCCCAATCTGGACGCCATCAAGCTGGGTGTGGACATTCTGGTCGCCACCCCGGGCCGTCTGCTGGATCTGCTGACCCAGGGCGCCCTGACCCTGAGCCAGCTGGAAGTGCTGGTGCTGGATGAAGCGGATCGCATGCTCGACATGGGCTTTATCGTCGACATCCGCCGCATCATGAAGGCGCTGCCTGCAGAGCGGCAAACCCTGCTCTTCTCTGCCACCTTCTCAAACGACATCAAGGCGCTGGCCGATGATCTGCTGAACGACCCCACCCTGATCGAGGTGGACCCCAGCAATACTGCCGCCGAGCAGGTGACCCAGCGCATCATTCAGGTAGATCGGGAACGCCGCCGCGAGCTGCTCTCCCATATGATTGGCCGTGGCAACTGGCAGCGGGTGCTGGTGTTTGTTCGCACCAAGCAGATCGCCGACCGCCTCGCCCAGCAGATGCAAAAAGATGGTCTCAATACCGTGGCGATCCACGGTGACAAGAGCCAGGGTGCCCGCAACCGGGCGCTGGCCGATTTTCGCAGTGGCGAGGTGCGGGTGCTGGTAGCGACCGATATCGCCGCCCGCGGTCTCGATATCGATCAACTGCCCTATGTGATCAACTTTGAACTGCCCCAGATGGCGGAAGATTACATCCACCGTATCGGCCGTACCGGCCGCGCCGGTCGTGGCGGCGAGGCCATCTCGCTGGTCAGTCAGGACGAGCTGGGTCAGCTCAAGGCGATCGAAGCCCTGATCGGCCAATCCCTGTCCGTGGAGATCCTGGAAGGGTATGAGCCAAGCGGCAAGCCGAGTCGCCAGACTCTGCCGGGCAGCAAGCCGGTGCAGAACCCGCCTCGGGCTCGCGGTCATGCCAACGCCAAGAGCAGCAATGCCAAGGGCAAGCCAGCCGCGGGCAAGGGCAAAGCCAAGGGTGACGCCAGCAAAAATCCCGCCCAGTCTCCTCAAAACAAGTCCCGCAAGCGGGAAGTGGTGGGCGAGGATATCGGCTTTGCACCAATGCGCCGTCTGCCCAAAGCGATGCGTGACAGCTATCAGGAGAGCAGCGACGAGTAAGCTCGCACGACGCTAACTGCCAAGCCGAAAGAGGGAGCCACTAAGGCTCCCTCTTTCGTTATGGATCGCACGGAGTCGTGCAAATGCTCCACTCGGGCTCAAACCAGCGAATGGCGCACCGCGGCGGTACCATGGCTGGGCGGCGCTGAACCATCGAGCGGATTGAGCTGCAAGAACTCGAACAAGCCAGCCTGCATATTGACGTTCCAGAAGCGGCCGGCGAGGGTGAGTTGCAACCGTGCGTTCTCGATCTCGGCCAGCCCGTGCTGCTGCCAGGCGGCAAAAAGCGGCATCAGATGGGTCAGCAAAGGCGCTGGCAGACGATCCAGCGCCAGCACGCCACTGTCGAGGGCGCCACGCAGCAGACCGTCCATTCTTGCATTGGGATTGCGCCCCATCACCATCCCGGGCGCCCGCTTGCCACTGGCCAGCGCATCGTGCCAGGGGGCCAGATCCCGCCCATACATCAAGCCGTGGCCAAGAATACTGCCCCCAGCACCGGCACCAAAGGGGAGGATCTCCGCACCGCGCTTGGCCATCTGGTTATAACGACTCTGCTCGGCCGGAATGCGCCGCCAGTGGCTGCAAGAGAGACGCTCCCAGCCGTGGGCTTCCAGTTGCGCCCCGCCATAGGCATACATGGCCGCCCGCTGCTGGCCATCGGCGAGCCAATCCAGGGTGCCCTTCTCCTGCGCCCGCTCCAGATTGGTGCCCTGCATGGCGATGAGCTGATAGAGATCGACCCCGTGTACACCGCTCGCCATCACATCACGGATATCCTGCTGCCACACGGCATCATTCTGACCGGGCAGACCAAAGATAAGATCCGCCACGATCACAGCCGCATCATCCCGGGTCAGCTCACCCAGACGGGTCAGCAGCGTCTCCCTGTCATCGAAACGGGCCGCCTGCTGACGCACCCGGGTATCAAAGCTCTGCACCCCGAAGGAGAAGCGGTTAAAGCCCCCCGCCAGCGCCACCTGCCATTTCTCATCATCAAAGCCGTTGAGGCGCCCCTCCAGCGTCACCTCGGCATCGGCCGCCAACGGAAAACGGCGGATCACTGCAGCCAGCATGGCCAGCTCGTCGGCGCTCATGTCGGTCGGTGTACCGCCCCCCACGTAGACGGCTGAAAATGGCATGCTCTGCGCCAGCGGGGTGTCAGCCGCCTGCGCAAGGGAGGCGCACAAGGCGTTGACATAGCGGTTTATCCGCGCCGGGTTGGCGCCATTTTCAAAGAAATTGCAGAAGCTGCAGCGCTTTCGGCAAAACGGGATGTGGATGTAGAGGGCGCGCTCCTCAGCTTCACTCTCTCGCTGCCACCAGCTCTGCCAGCCAGCCTCATCCAGCGGGAAGGGGCGCATCCCTCCTCGACTGGCGTGAGCCGAGGTCTTGGCGCTAAAAGCAAACTTGAGGGGATCCGGCGTGGCAATACCGGTCATGGAAGGGGTCAGATTCATGATGGTCACAATTATTAGTAAATAATAACAATGATAACGATTATCGTTACTAGCAATTTGTTCTGGATCAACCCGAGGAGCAGCCCCCCTCCCGAAAGGCATTTTGGCAACCTGCATTACCGATCTGCTTAACAGATTATTTACTCAAGAGTGGTTATCGTGTGCCGATAGAGAACCATCTCCCGCCGTTTCTTCGTCTACGATCAAGATGATACGGGATCACATAACAACACCAAGCGCATGGAACTTGCCCAAAATGCATAACCTCTCCTTGAACTGGAAAATATTCCTCCCTCTTGCGCTGGTCATCAGCACCACCTTTGGCCTCTGCTTCGAACTCTCCGCCTGGCTGCAACGGGATCTCGCCATCCGGCTGGCAGAGGAGAAAGTTGAGAGCATGGCCAACACCTATATGGATCAGGTGAACGTGCTGATGATGACAGGTGGCATGGCCAACCGGCAGATAGTGCAGACCAAACTCAAGAGTGAAGCGGGCATCGTTGAGGCCCGTCTGGTGCGCGCCCCCGCCGTCAGCAACCTGTTTGGTCCGGGTCACCCGGATCAGAAAGCGCAGGATCCCCTCGATGAGCGTGCTATCAATCAGGGCGAAGCCATCCTGGAGCAGCAGGGCAACCGGCTCACTCTGATCAAACCGTTCAAAGCTTACAAGGAGTATCGCGGCACCCAGTGCCTCACCTGTCATCAGGTCAATGAGGGGACCGTGATGGGGGCAGTGCGGATCAGTTATGACCTCAGCCACACCTTCGGCGAGATCCGCCATAACAACCTGATCCTGAGCGGCAGTCTGGCCGCCGTCTTCAGCCTCGGCTTCGGCTTGCTTTGGTGGGTATTGCAACGCTACGTGAAACACCCTCTGCGCCAGCTGCAGCTCACCATGATCCGGATGGCCAAAGAGCGCGATCTCGCTCTCCCCCTGATCAATCACAGCCGGGATGAACTGGGCCAGATGACCCGCGCCGTCAATGACATGGTGCAGGGATTCCGCCACAGCCTGCAGGAGGTGGAAGGGGCGACCCACCAGCTCTATCAGGAGTCGAATCAGATCCGTCAGGTGGCGACCCAGACCGAAAACTCGGCCCGCCAGCAAGAGGGGATGACCACCCAGGTTGCCGCGGCCGTCAGCGAGCTGGCCGCCAGCTCTCATGAGGTGCGCGAACATGCCCGCCACAGCGCCGAGCTCTCCGCCCTCACCAATCAGGATGCCGCCGACACCAGCCGCCTCGCCCAGCACTCCATCACTGACATGGGCGAGATGTCGGCAGAGATCGATCGGGTGGATCAGGTGATCCAGCAACTCGACAGCCGCTGTCTTGCGGTTGACGGTGTGCTCGAGGTGATCAAGGGGATTGCCGATCAGACCAACCTGCTGGCCCTCAACGCTGCGATTGAAGCGGCGCGGGCAGGTGAGCAAGGCCGTGGCTTTGCGGTGGTGGCCGATGAAGTGCGGGCCCTCTCCAACCGCAGCCGCGCCGCCAGCGAAGAGATCTCCCAGATGATCGCCGCCCTGCAAAATGAGGCCCAGAGCGCAGTTACGGTGATCGGGGATGCAAAAAGCAAAGCCGATGAGAGCATCAGCAAGACCGAAGCGACCCTGGCAGCCATGCAGAACATCATCGAGCGCATCGCCCGCATCAACGACCTCAACGCCCAGATGGCGCAGTCGGCCGAAGAGCAGGACAGGGTCTGCCATGAGGTTGACAGCTCGGTAAGCGATATTCGCAACACCTCCAACGACACCCTGGGTCAGGCGCACGCCGCCAATCTCGCCAGCATTCAGCTGGTAGAGCAGTGCCAGAAACTGGAGGCTCTGCTGAAAACCTACCGTTGGTAATCCACTTCACCAACGAAAAAGCGCGACCCGAGGGTCGCGCTTTTGCTTTATGGATTCGACTTGGCCGAACGGCATCGTTGTTGTTCCAGCGGCGCGTTGACGATTAACAGCGCCACCAGGATAGCTTTAACGGGCGTTACGGGTTGCGACGGCATCCGCTAGGTTGCGCAGCAGCACTTCGGTATCAGCCCAACCGATGCAGGCATCGGTGATGCTCTGGCCGACCGTGAGTTCACACCCTTCCACCAGATCCTGACGGCCTTCTACTAGATGGCTCTCCACCATCACACCAAACACCGCTTTGCTGCCGGCACGCAGCTGACCTGCTACGTCTTCGGCCACCACCATCTGGTTCTTGAACTGTTTGCTGCTGTTGGCGTGACTGAAGTCGATCATCACCTTCTGAGGCAGACCGGCCTTCTCCAGCCCCTTCACAACTTCGCTGACATGAGCCGCGCTGTAGTTCGGCTCACGACCACCACGCAGAATGATGTGACAGTCCGGGTTGCCGCGGGTCGCCACGATGGCGGAGTGACCGTATTTGGTGACCGACAGGAAGTGGTGCGGCGCACTGGCAGCGCCAATGGCATCGATGGCAACCTTGATGGTGCCGTCAGTGCCGTTCTTGAAGCCCACCGGACAGGAGAGACCGGAGGCCAGCTCGCGGTGTACCTGGGATTCTGTGGTACGGGCACCGATCGCGCCCCAGCTCATCAGATCCGCCACATATTGCGGGGTGATCATGTCGAGGAACTCGGAGGCAGTTGGCAGTCCCATGTCGTTGAGATCCAGCAACAGCTTGCGACCAATGCGCAGACCGTCGTTGATCTTGCAGCTGTTGTCGAGGAACGGATCGTTGATCAGCCCCTTCCAGCCCACTGTGGTGCGCGGTTTTTCGAAGTAGACCCGCATCACGATCTCCAGCTGATCTTTCAGCTCGTCGCGCAGCGCCTTGAGGCGCTTGCCGTACTCCAGCGCGGCGACCGGATCATGGATGGAGCAAGGACCAATCACCACCAGCAGACGATCATCTTCGCCGGCCAGGATATTGTGAATGGCCTGACGGGATTCAAAAACGGTGGACGAGGCCACCTCGGTAGCCGGAAACTTCTCAAGCACCGCAACCGGGGGTAATAACTCTTTGATTTCACTGATACGAACGTCGTCGGTTTGATGCTGCATGACAAGGCTTCCTGCTAGATGACTGCGATTAGGAAATCTCAACATAGCCCGCGACAGGGCATGTGTAAATAGGAAATTACAGCAATCACAAAACTATTTTATATATCAATCTTGCAAGTTATTGAAATGATGCTAAGCAAAATGGAAGTGCGGATGAGGAAGGCAAAAAGGCCCGCTCAGCGCGGGCCCGAAGCGTTGGTGATGACGGTTTTTTCAGTGATCAGCCACGCTGGCTGATACTGGCCAGCTTGTCGAAGTAATCCGGGAAGGTCTTCGAGGTGCACTTGGGATCATTGATGGTGACCGGGGTATCCGACAGCGCCACCAGCGAGAAGCACATGGCGATACGGTGATCGTTGTAGGTATCGATCTCGGCATGCTTAAGCTGGGTCGGCGGGGTCACTGTGATAAAGTCATGCCCCTCCTCCACTTCGACGCCCAGCTTGCGCAGCTCGGTCGCCATGGCGTGCAGACGATCGGTCTCTTTCACCCGCCAGTTGTAGATATTGCGAATGGAGGTCGGCCCCTCGGCAAACAGCGCCGCTACAGCGATGGTCATGGCCGCATCGGGAATATGGTTCATGTCCATATCCACTCCGTGCAGCGGCGCCTGCTCCGCCTCGATAAAATCATCGCCCCAGGTGATGCGCGCGCCCATCTTCTCCAGCACGTCGGCGAAGTGGATATCACCCTGAATGCTGTGCTTGCCGATACCGGTGACCCGTACCTTGCCCTTGATGGCACCCGCCGCGAGGAAGTAGGAGGCGCTGGAGGCATCCCCTTCCACCAGAAAGTCACCCGGACTGATGTAGGTCTGGTTGCCCTTGATGTAGAACAGCTTGTAGTTGTCGTGCTCGATGACCACCCCGAACTGCTTCATGATGTGCAGAGTGATGTCGATGTAGGGCTTGGAGACCAGCTCCCCCTTGATATGGATCCGGGTATCACCGGCCGCCATCGGCGCTGCCATCAAAAACGCGGTCAGGAACTGGCTGGAGACGGAGCCATCGACGTGCACATCGCCGCCCCACAGCCCCTTGGCATCCACCACCAGCGGCGGATAACCATCGTGTTTCAGGTACTGGATATGGGCACCTGCTTCACGCAGGGCATCCACCAGATGGCCGATGGGACGCTCTTCCATGCGCGGCTCGCCGCCCAGAGTATATTCACCTGAGCCGAGGCATAGCGCGGCGCAGAGCGGTCGCATGGCAGTACCGGCGTTGCCGAGGAACAGATTGACCGGCTCTTTCACCGCAAAACTGCGACCCAGACCCTGCACGGTACACTCGGTCTTGTCGGCGGAGAGCTTGTACTTGACCCCGAGTTGGGTCAGCGCAGCCAGCATATGACGAATGTCATCGCTGTCGAGCAAGTTGGTCAGACGGGTGGTGCCACGAGCCAGCGCCGCCAGCAGCAGCGCACGGTTAGAGACACTCTTGGAGCCGGGCAGATTGACCTCACCGGCCACACGAGAAATGGGTTCCAAACGCAACGAATTCATAGACTTCCTGTGCTATCTCAAAAATAAACGCCTGTCCGGACGTTAACAGCCTGCGTCCCGCTCGGCAAGGGCACTTTCAGGGGAAATCGCACGGTAAACGCCAGCGCGCAGGTTCTGTTGAAAAAAAGACGCCGGGGTATCCCAGGCGTCTTGAATCACTGCAATAGATGGAAGCGGCTCACGAGAGGCCGCCAGCAAGCATGTGAGTACTCTCTTCTCAGCCGTTGCGCTTGGCAAAGCCATCCATAAAGCTCACCAGAGCCTTCACCCCCTCCAGCGGCATGGCGTTGTAGATGCTGGCACGCATGCCACCGACAATGCGGTGTCCTTTGAGGGCCAGCAGGCCGGCCGCTTCCGATTCTGCCAGGAACTGCTTGTCCAGCTCGGCATTTTTCAGCTGGAACGGGATGTTCATCCGCGAACGGCAGCTGACATCCACCTGATTGCCGTAGAAGCTCGACTGATCGAGATAGTCGTAGAGGAAGTCGGCCTTCTCCTTGTTGCGCGCTTCCATCGCCTCGAGGCCACCCTGTTCTTTCAACCACTCGAACACCAGACCGGCCAGATACCAGGCGTAGGTGGGCGGCGTGTTGAACATGGAGTCGTTCTTGGCAGTGAGCTTGTAGTCGAAAATCGAGGGGACATCGGCTCTCGCCTGATCCAGCAGATCATCGCGCACGATGGCGATGGCAAGCCCGGACGGCCCGATATTTTTCTGGGCACCGGCATAGATGATGCCAAAGCGGCTCACATCGAGAGGACGGGAGAGAATGGTGGAGGAGAGATCCGCCACCAGCGGCACCTCGCCGGTAGCCGGGATGTCAAACATCTCGATGCCGTCGATGGTTTCGTTCGGGCAGTAGTGAACATAAGCCGCATCGGCGCGAAACGCCGGGGTCGGCAGCAGGTGGGAGATCCCCTGCTCGTTCTTGGCAACCCCCTGGAAGGTCTGGATATCGCCATACTTTTTGGCTTCATCCACCGCGCTCTGGGACCAGACACCGGTCAGCAGAAAGTCCGCTTTCTTGTTGGCCCCGCCCAGCAGGTTCATGGGCACAGCGGAGAACTGACCGCGGCCGCCACCGTGCATGAAGAGCACCTTGTAGTTGTCCGGCACCGCCAGCAGCTCGCGCAGATCCGCTTCAGCTTTCTCGGCAACCGCCATGTAGGGCTTGCCGCGATGGGAAAGCTCCATGACCGAGGCTCCCAGCCCCTGAAAATTACAAAATTCGCGCTGGGCGCGCTCCATGACTTCAACCGGCAGCATGGCGGGGCCGGCGCAGAAGTTGTAAATCTGTTTGCTCATGACGCTTTCCGTGAGTGGATGAGAGTAATCGATGACTTGTCAGGTTTTACACAAGAGCCGCCACAGGATCAAAGGCTTTTTGGGAGCTGGCTCAACCTTTTACCGTCACTCTACATCCCCCTTGCAGTAGAAAAAGCCCTGAACGGGTCAGGGCTTGCAGGGAACATGCACAGAAATGGCGGGCAGAGCGCATAAACGACCACAGCTCAGCCATTTCTGACAAATTTACAGTTTGGCGGTGAGCTCTGGCAGCAGAGTGAAGAGATCACCCACCAGCCCGTAGTCCGCCACCTGAAAGATGGGGGCGTCGCTGTCCTTGTTGATGGCCACGATCACCTTCGACTCCTTCATCCCCGCCAGATGCTGGATGGCCCCCGAAATACCGACCGCGATATAGAGCTCCGGCGCCACCACCTTGCCGGTCTGCCCCACTTGCAGATCGTTAGCGACATATCCCGCATCAACGGCGGCTCGCGATGCGCCCACCGCTCCACCCAGCTTGTCGGCCAGCGCTTCTATCAAAGCAAACTGCGCCTTGGAGCCCAGCGCCCGGCCACCGGAGACCACCACCCGGGCGGCGGTCAGTTCGGGCCTGCTGGAGCGCACTGCGCGGCGCTCGACCAGCCGGGTACGACCAGCGAATTCGGGCACAGCCAAGGGCTCGATGAGAGCCTGCCCGCCCGTCGCCGCCTTGGCAAACGCGGTGGCCCGCACAGTCATCACTTTGACGGGCGCCGAGCTTGCCACTCTGGCGATGGCATTGCCCGCATAGATGGGGCGCAGGAAGGTGTCGCTGCTCTCGATAGCCGTCACCTCGGAGAGCATCTCCACCCCGAGCCGAGCCGCTACCTGTGGCAGCAGCGCCTTGCCCATGGTACTCGCCGCCATCAGGCAGTGGCTGTAACCTTCGCACCAGCAGGCCAGCAGCTTGTCGACCCCATCCAGCAGCCCGTCGGCCAGTAGGGGATGCTCGGCAAGCAGAACCTTGTCGACACCGCTGAGGGCTGCCGCCTGTTCACCCGCCTCGGTCAGCCCCTGACCCAGCAACAGCAGGTCAACTTGACCGCCGATGGATCCGGCGGCGGTCACCAGTTGTGCCACGTTGTCGGCCAGATGGCCCTGATGATGTTCGGCAATGATCAGCACGCTCATGGCAGCACCTTCGCTTCGTGTTTGAGTTTGTCCACCAGCTCGTCCACCGAGCCCACCTTGATCCCGGCGCTGCGGGCTGGCGGCGCCATCACCCCGAGCAAGCGGGTCTGATTGGCCACCTCAACGGCGAGTGTCGAGAACGGGGCGCTATCAAGCGGCTTGCGCTTGGCCTTCATGATGTTGGGCAGCGAGGCAAAGCGCGGTTCATTCAAACGCAGATCGGCGCTCACCACGGCAGGCAACGGCATGCCGAGGGTCTCGAGGCCACCGTCGATTTCGCGGGTCACCAGCAGTTCCCCAGCTTCCACCTTGAGGGCTGACGCACAGGTCGCCAGCGGCCAATCATTGAGGGCAGCCAGCATCTGGGCCACCTGATTGTTGTCGGAATCGATGGACTGCTTGCCGAGCAGCACCAGATCCGGCAGCTCCTGCTCACACACCTTGTGCAAGGCGCGGGCGACAGTCAGCGGAGTGAGCGTCTCATCGGTGACATAATTCAGTGCCCGATCCGCCCCCAGCGCCAGCCCATGGCGCAGTTGCTCGGCGGCAGCGTCAGGGCCGAAAGTCACCACCACCAGCTCGCTGGCGATACCCGCTTCCCGCAGCCTGACCCCCTCCTCCACCGCAATTTCACAAAAGGGGTTGATCCCCATCTTCACATTGGCCAGCTCCACGTCGGAGCCGTCTCCCTTCACCCGGATCTTGACGTTGTAGTCGACTACCCGTTTGATCGCGACCAGCAGCTTCATGGGGTCATGCCTCGTCTCTTTGGATTGAATTCATTAGTGTGCCTCTGCGTTTGTTGCAGTACGCTCTTCCCTGATTTTTTGCTTTTTCTTGCTCAGTTTTGCTTACAACTGCTTTACGTTTACGTAAACTACCAGCATTACCCTAGGCCAACCAGAGCGCAGAGGCAAGATGGAACGGGAAGCAATGGAATTTGATGTCGTCATCGTCGGCGGCGGTCCGGCGGGGCTCAGTGCAGCCATCGCCCTGAAACAGCAGGATGCCACTCTCTCTGTCTGTCTGCTGGAGAAGGGAGCGGAAATTGGCGCCCATCTGCTCTCCGGCGCCCTGTTTGATCCCGTCGCCTTGCAAGAGCTGCTGCCGGATGGCTGGCAGCAAGCGCCGCTCGGCGTGCCGGTCAGCGACGATCAGGTTCATCTGCTGCAAAGCGAGCAACGCTCCCTGCAACTCCCCGCCTGGGCAGTGCCGCCCCGGATGCACAATCAGGGTTGCCATGTGGTCAGTCTGGGCAATCTCTGCCGCTGGCTTGGCCAACAGGCGGAAAAACTGGGAGTCGAAATATACCCGGGATTTACCGCCAGCGAACTTATCATGGAAGCGGGCCGGGTCAAGGGGGTCATCACCGGCGATCTGGGGCTGGATCGGGCGGGCAATCCAAAAGCTGATCATGTGCCCGGCATGGCGCTGCTCGGTCGCTACACCCTCTTTGCCGAAGGGGCCCGCGGCCATCTCGGCAAGCAGCTGATCGCCGCATTCAACCTGGCAAACGCTGCCCAGCCCCAGCACTATGCCATCGGCTTCAAGGAGCTGTGGCAACTGCCTGCTGGCCAAGGCAAAGCGGGACAGGTGCTGCACGGCAGTGGCTGGCCCCTTGGCAAGCAGGGGGGCGGCAATAGCCACGGCGGTTTCTACCTCTATCACATGGAGGGGGATCAGGTGGCAGTCGGGCTGATTGTCGATCTCAACTACCAGAATCCCTGGCTCAGCCCGTTTGACGAATTCCAGCGCCTCAAGCATCACCCGCTTATCGCCGGCGTGTTGCAAGGGGGGGAACGCATCAGCTATGGCGCCCGCGCCATCACCAAGGGGGGCTGGCACGCCCTGCCCCGCATGCACTTCCCGGGCGGCCTGCTGATCGGCTGCGATGCGGGCACCCTCGACTTTTCCCGCATCAAGGGGATCCACACCGCCATGAAATCGGGGATGCTGGCGGCAAAAACCGTCGCGATGGCGCTGCAGGGGGGCGATGAAGGGGGCCGGGATCTGGCCCAGTATGGTGACGAGCTGCACCAGAGCTGGCTGGCCCGCGAACTCAAGGCGGCGCGCAACTTCGGCGCGGCGCTTCACCGCTATGGTCCCTGGTTGGGCGGTGCCTTCAACTGGCTGGAGCAACGGCTATTTGGCGCAAACTCGCCCTTCAAGCTGTTCGATAAGGCTCACGACTACCGTCAGTTGCGCGTGGCCAGCCGCTGCAAGCCCATTCATTATCCCAAACCCGATGGCAAGCTGAGCTTTGACAAGCTCTCGTCTGTGTATCTGGCCAACACCAGTCACGACGAGGATCAACCTTGCCACCTCAAGCTGCAGGACGAGCGCATTCCGGTCGAGGTCAATCTGCCCACCTGGGCTGAACCCGCCCAACGCTACTGCCCGGCCGGGGTATTTGAAGTACTGGAAATGGAAGGCGCAGCCAAACTGCAAATCAACGCAGCCAACTGCATTCACTGCAAGACCTGTGACATTAAAGATCCCAGTCAAAACATCGTCTGGACACCGCCACAGGGAGGCTCCGGGCCCAATTATCCGAATATGTGATGGAACGGCGATGCCAAGATGCGGTGACATCAAAGATGCTCAGCCCCAAAACATCGTCTGGACACCGCCACAGGGGGGCTCCGGGCCTAATTATCCGAATATGTGATGAAGCGGGGCAGCGGTAACAAGCAGCCCCAGCTAGCCCTCCCCCAACCAAAGGCTGGGTTCTACCCCGCATAGCCGCTCAGGTGATCCGACCTCGCTGTTTTTTTGAACAAACAGGCTGAATCCCTGATGAATAGCCCCTGACAAGCGCGGCCCGCCCCTGTATAGTTCGCCGCATTCAGGTTTTCCATCGGCCCGATCTGCTTATCCACGGGATCGCCTTCTGCAGCGATCTAAGGCCGCATGACCTGTGCAACCATCCCTGATTACCCATGACTTTTTAAGGGGGGACAGATGATCACCGCCTACATTCTCAACAACAAGGTGCTGGACATAGTCACGCTCGGGCCTGACGACATAGTACCTGACAACACGGTCTGGCTGGATGCCTACAAGCCGGACACGGCAGAGCGAGAATGGTTGACGGGCCTGTTCCTGGAAGAGGTCCCCGACAAGGAAGAGCTCGACGACATCGAAGCATCCGCCCGTTTTTACTGGGATACCGATGGTCTGCACATTCACTCCCTGTTTCCCCAGCGGATCGGTCGTGACACCAAGGGTGTCCACGTCTCCTTTACCCTGCGCAACAACCTGCTGATCAGCATTCGTGAAGATGACATCGGGCTGGTGCGCCTGCTACGTCACTATATGCGCCAGGATCGGCTGGAGGTGGAGGATGCCCTCGACATCCTGCTGGAGGTGCAAAACCTCAAGGTGGAGTACCTCTCCGACCTTATCGAAGATGGTTACAAGACCTTGGAAAACACCGCCGATCAGATCTTCGAGCCGGATCAGATCAACCCCATGCTGAAAGAGTTGATGGCACAGGAAGAGGCCAACGGCCAGATCCGTCTCTCTCTGCACGATACCCGCCGCGCCCTGCGTTTCCTCAAACGCAGCCTGCGCCAGCGCATGAGCCTTGAGCAGAACAAGTGGATCGACGAGATGCTGCACGACGTGGAGTCCCTGTTGCCCCACACCCAGTTCCTGTTCGACAAGATCAACTTCCAGCTGGAGGCCTCCATGGGGGTGACCAATCTGGAGCAAAACAAGGTGATCAAGATCTTCTCGGTAGCCGCCGTGATCTTCCTGCCGCCGACCCTGATCGCCAGTATCTACGGCATGAACTTCGGCCGCATGCCGGAGCTCGCCTGGGAGTATGGTTATCCCATGTCACTGGTGCTGATGGTGATGTCATCGCTCGGCACCGGCCTTTTCTTCAAGCGCAAAGGCTGGCTGTAACGCCGCCGACGCGCGCTGCGATATCTGAAGAAACGGATTGGGGGGCATGGCCCCCCGATTAATTTGCGCCACGCCCAACGCCTTGCAAAGGGCGCTTCGTCGCCCCATATCCCCTCCATCACTCAATTCAAGTGGATAACGGGCAACCATGACCCTCTACCCCGAACACCGATATGACGATCACGGCCAGTTGCGCCCGCCCCTCTGGTTCTGGCCCATCGCCCTGTTGCTGACCCGCTCGATCTGGCTCTTTCTGATGGCGGGAGTGACCCGCGAGAGCGGCAGCGAGATCCTGACCCTCTTTTATCCGGACAAGATCACCCTCTACATCAGCCTGCTGACCGACGTACCTGCCATGCTGGCGTTGCTCGCCTGCGGGGGCACCTATCAGCAGACCCAGAGCATTCGCGCCAGACTCCGTCGCCACAGCCCGCTGCTGCTGCTCTGCTCTGCCGTCAGCGGCCTGCTGATGCAGTTGCACAGCCTCAATCTGCAAAAGTGGTCGTTCAGCTGGCCCACCGCACTGGTGCTGGTCGCCAGCCTCTGGGCGCTCTGGTATCTGCTGCGCAGTCGCCAGCTACGGGAATATGCCGCAGATCAGCCCCACTGACGGGGCTGACACCTATTGACGAGTGACCCGGATCTGCAGGGTCTGGCGCTCGCTCTGGCTGCCTCGCCCGCCCTGTAGCTGGGTGCCGAGGCTACTCCCCTGATCCGCTGAGCTGGTCGAAAGCTCTCCCACCGTCAGCCACTGGCCCGGGGCCCCGCTCACTTCAGTGGCACTCTGCCCACGATTGATGGTGCCCTGATCCAGCCTCGCCTGTTCGCTGCTCAGCGCAATCTGCACCCGATCGCCAATCAAGGTGGCCGTGGCATAGAGGCCGTTCACCAGCGGCATCATCCCCACCACGGCGCCCCCGTTCCACTGATAGAAGGTGACCGGCTGATAGGAGCCCATCTGCAGCAGCACGGGACGGCCCGACAGCCCGCGCACCTGCCAGCTGTCGTTCTGGCTGCGCTGGTACTGCCGGGCGTTGCCATCGAGCAACCACTGCCGCTTGGCCTCGTCGCGACTGATTGAGCCTCCCAGTTGCTGACCGCTGGCGGCCCCCTCCACCCGCCACTCGATAAGCAGGCTTTGCGGTGGCTGGTTGATCTGCGCCAGCGTGGCTTCGGCCTCCTGCAGCTGGGCTGGCGTCCCGCTCAGCACCAGCTGATTGCCCATGGCACTCACCCCAAGCTGGGGATAGATCTCCTTGAGGGTCTGCACCGCCGCCTGCGCCTCGAATACCGGGATCACTTTCACCTCGGCCCACAGCGGCCAACACCACAACCAAAGCAACAGCCAGTATCCTCTCCAGCGCCACTTCGCCATCCTTGTCTCCCTCTCAGATCCGTCGCCGTACACCGTGCTCTAATGCCTCGTCATCATGAGCTATTCCTTGCGCTTTTCAATCCGTAGCATCGTCCGTTTGAGGCAAAGATCAGGGCAACACAATGTAATGCAAATAACAATGATTTCCATTTGTTGTCACGAGGTAATCGCTCGGATACAATTCGGTCTCCTTTTTTCGAGCTTGCCGTCAATGAAGCCTGTCGCCCCCCCTGCCGCCGCCATTCACCTAGCCCTGCTTGTCAACATGCTCTCCATGGGCAGCATGATGATGGTGATGCCGCTTGGGCCGGATCTGGTGACTAGCCTCGGCATGGCACCGGAGCAGACCGGCTATTTCAGCGGTGGCGCCACCCTGGGAGCCGCCCTGATGGGGCTTATCGCCGCTCCCTGGCTCGACCGGGTCAATCGCAAGCCCGCGTTGCTGATGCTGCTGACCTTGCGTTTTCTGCTGTTGATGGCCTGCGCCCTGGTGCAAAACAGCCAGCAGCTGCTGGTGCTGTTCGTCCTGTCGGGCTGTGTGTCCGGGCCGCTTGCCGCCATCCTGATGGCGGCCGTACTGGATCTGGTGCCGCCTGCCGAGCGAGGTCGCCGCCTCGCCTACGTGAGCATGGCTTTCTCGCTGGCAGCCATCCTGGTGGTGCCCCTTGCCCTTATCCTGGCCCAGTGGTTCGGCTGGCAGAGCCCCTTCCTGCTGTTTGGCCTCTGCGGCCTGCTGCTGGCCTTGTTCTGCACCATGCTGTTCCCTTCACTGCCGGCCAGTCATGCCCCTCACGGCAGCGGGTTGCGCCAGTTGCTGGGCTCCCCGCTCTGCCAGGGCGCTCTGTTCATCCTCTGCCTGCAGATGTTCGGTCACTTCTTGCTGATCCCGCATTTTGCCAACTACTTCCAGTTCAACCTGGCGTTCCCCCGCGAGCAGATCGCCACCCTCTATATGTGCGGCGGCCTCGCCAGCATGGCCACCATGCGACTGTGCGGCAGCTGGATTGATCAGGGCTGGGCTCAGGGCGCCATCTTGATCACCAGCCTGCTGCTGACACTGATCACCCTGCTCGGTTTTGCCCTGCCGGTCGACATGCCCGTCTACCTGCTGTTCACCCTGTTCATGGCCCTGAGCTCGGCCCGTTCCAGTACCACCCTCGCCATCACGGCGGCCCTTCCTGCGCCCCATCAGCGCGCCGCCTTCATGTCGTTTCAGGGGACGGTAACCAACGTGGCAGCCGGCCTTGGCAGCCTGCTCTCGGCCAGGTTGCTGGTATCGGATCAGAACGGCGTGATGCACGGATTTGACCAGCTGGCCTGGATCAATATCGGCTGCGGCCTGCTGGCCTGCGGCGGTGTCTGGCTCCTGCTCAAGGGGCTGGCACAGACAAGAAACAACAATAACCCAGAGTCTGGCCCCGCCAGACAAGGAAGTCAGTGAGCCATCGGCCCCAGAGCCGGACCCCATAACCTCTGTTTTATTCATGGAGTTTTGACAATGCAGTTGCAGCCTGGCGTATTTCGATTGAACCCGATCCTGCTCTCACTTGGTCTGTGTGCCCTGCCGGGCCTGGCACAGGCCGAGGTCCCCAAAGCCAACGAAACCCTGGTGGTGACCGCCACCCAGACCAAGCATTCTGAACTGTCGGCACCGGCCAGCGTCTCCGTGGTGACCCGCGCCGAACTGGACAAGATGAACGCCAGCACCCTGGCCGATGCCATCAAGGGTGTCACCGGTGTCCACATTTATCCGGGCAACACCAATGGTCGTCAGGAGATCCGTCTGCGCGGTCTGGAGAGCGACTATACCCTGCTGCTGGTAAATGGCCGCCGCATCAACTCCCGTGAAGCCCTCACTTCCGGTTATGCCAATGACTTCGATGTTTCCACCGTCCCGGTCGCGGCCATCGAACGGATTGAAGTCCTGCGCGGCCCCATCTCCTCCCTGTATGGTGCCGATGCGCTGGGCGGGGTGGTGAACATCATTCTGCGCAAACCCACAGAACAGACCAAGGGCTCGGCCGCCTATACCTTCAGCACCCCGACCGACGGCCACAATGGCGATGCCAACAAGGGCAGCGCCTATCTGAGCGGCTCTCTCATTGACGACAAGCTGCTGGGCAACGTCATCGTTGAAGGCCTGCATCGCGATGCCTGGCAGAGCGAACAGAGCATCAACCCGAACACCGATGCCCTGGAGAAGCGTGAAAAGTGGAGCGCCATCACCAATCTGACCTGGCTCATCGATCAGGACCAAGATCTGGAGCTGGGCGCCATCTTCGCCAAGGACGATCGCTTGGCACGCTGGAACAACTATGGCGCCACCGTGCTCAATGATCAGCAGATGGAGCGCCTCAGCCTCAACCTGACCCACAACGGTCGCTGGGAATGGTTTGACAGCCAGGTCGGCTACAACTTCGAACAGGTGGATCTGCGTGACGACTCGCAGCTGATGACCACCCTCAACAAGAAGATCGGCGAAGTTACCCAGAACAACCACACCTTCGACGGTCAGATCACCACCTCCGCGGGCTGGAACCTGATCACCGCAGGCGCCGAGTATCGCATCACCGAGCTCGAGCACAACGTCAGCCTCAACGGCAAGAAGACCAGCGTGGATCAATACGCACTCTATCTGCAGGACGAGCTGGACCTGGGGCCGCTCAACCTGACCCTGAGCGGACGCATGGATGACCACGAGACCTATGGCAGCGAGTTCAGCCCACGCGCCTATGCCCTCTACAACATGAACGACAACTGGGTCTTCAAGGGTGGAGTAGGACGCGCCTTCAAGGCGCCGACCATCTCCCAGACCGATGCGGATTACGGCGTACTGGCTTGCCGCGGCGCCTGTACCATCGTCGGCAACCCGGACCTCAAGCCCGAGACCGCCGTCAGCTACGAGTACGGTACCGCCTACGAGGCCGCTGCTTTCGGCGCAGGTATCACAGCGTTCCACAACGACATCAAGAACAAGATCCAGAGCGACAGCTGGCGCGTCGGTCACCGTCCGAAAGTCATGACTTACAGCAACGTGGCCGAAGCCCGCATTCGTGGCGTCGAGATCAATGGCTGGGTCGACATCACCGACGATCTGAATCTCTCCACCAACGGCACCATTCTGGATGGCAAAGACATGACCACAGGGCTGGATCTCAACAAAACCCCCGAGCATCTGTTCAACGCCAAGCTGGAGTGGCAGACCCTGGATACCCTGAGCACCCGTGTCGGCTGGAACTACGTAGGCAGCCAGACCATCCCGGTACCACGCATGACTGGCGCCACCTATGATCGGAGCGAAGGCTACCATACCTTCGATCTGGGGTTTGTCTGGAACGCCATGCCCCGACTGGACGTGAAAACCGGCCTCAACAACCTAACCAACACAAAGCGTGACCAGGTTGCCACCGATGCTGACCTGATCTTGGAAGGGCGTACCGTCTACGCAGGTCTGGAATACAAGCTGTAAGTTGTTTGCAGGAGCCCTGGCAACGGGGCTCCTTTTTCATTCTGTCTCGATATAAAGGAGTTGCCGGGAGTCGAGCGCTTGAGCGATACGCATAAAAAATCCGAAACCAATCAACAGGTTTCGGATTTTCACACAACAGAAGGAGCGGTCAATGGATCCTTAACTGATCGGCATTACCGCCAAAAGGCGGTTTTTTTATGCATGCGTCTCGGCGCAACGCCACTCACAGCAGCAGGCTGGTGAGCACCCCGCTCTGCAGTGTTTGCCAGTACAGCGTACAGCTCCAGCCAGCGGGTAGTGCCGGAGTCAGCGCGTCCACGAGTTCGAGGGTGAGGGTCTGCTCCGTCATGGCCAGCCAGCGGGCATCGAGAAAATCAAAATAGCGCCCCACCCTGGGGTAGAGCGCCTTGAACAGGCTCTCCTTGGCCGAAAAAATCAAGGTGAGCGCCTCAGCCCTGCTCAGGCCAGCGGCGCGGGCAGCGGCCGCCAGCCGGGCCCACTCCTCCCCACTAACAATACTGGGCCATAGCTCGCTCGCCTGCCTCTCTGCCAGCCAACTTTCCAGATCCAGCCCCATTCCCGCCCGGCCCGGGCGCACCGCGCACAGGGCCATGCCACCCCCCTGTAACAGGCTATGGCTGATGCTGCCCTCAAACCCCGCAGGCCAGAGGGGCTCGCGGGCAGGGCCGATAGCCACTGTGCTTCCTGCAAGGCCTAAGGGTCGCAGGGCCTCTCGGGCAGCGAAACGCCCAGCCAGAAACTCCCCCAGCCGCTTGGGGGCCGCGCGCTGCAAGCTGGCGGGCAGCACCATACCGGCTGCGTCGTAACAGGCCGGGGTGAAGGCGGCGGGGTCAAAGCAGACCCGTTGCAACGCCAGATGCGCCGCACTGGGCAGCGGCAGGCTGTCGGCCTGCACGATAAAGCGGTCCAGTGAACAGGCTGGCGCAGTGGCAATGGACATCACGAAGGCCCTTGGTTGGTGAGCCAGCATGGTAGCAAACCGCGCCCTCTTTACGCTACAAACTCAAATACTAATTCTTATTATTTGAGTTTGCGTTAGCATTGGTTCGCCCGTTTGGGACCCAGTGTTCCACAGATTTCACCAAGAAGGATGTAACGATGAAGATCTCCTCTCCCCTGGCTGGCGTGCTGATGCTGGCCAGTCTGGTCGGCTTCCAGGCACAGGCTGGCAGCGAGCCCCGTCAGGTGACCGATGCCGACGGCAAGACCCAGGTTGTACCGGCACAACCCAAGCGAGTGGTGGTACTGAGCGAAATCGATCTCGACAGCGCCCTAACCCTAGGCCTGCAACCGGTCGGCACCGTCAATGGCCGCGGCCAGTCCACCCTGCCCCGCTACCTACTGCAACAGGCGGCAAGTAGATCGCCGTGGTCGGCGATCTGGACAACCTCAACTTGGAGAAGCTGATCGATCTGGAACCGGATCTCATCCTCACCGGCCAGACTAAGCCCGAGCTGCTGGCCCTGCTCAAAGAGATCGCCCCCACCGTCGTCACCGGCAACTGGGGTGACTCCTGGAAGGAGATCTTCAATCGCAGCGCCCACGTGCTGAACCGGGACGCCGAAGCCAAAGCCTTTTTCGCCCAGTATGACGCCCGTCTGCAGCAAGCCCACAGCAAGCTCGCCAAGCATCAGGGCGAGCGTCTGAGCATAGTGCGCTGGAATCCCAAGGGCCCGAGCTACATGCACAGCGGCACCTTCGCCAGCAGCGTGGTGGAAGAGATGGGGCTGACCCGACCGACCCACCAGATCGGTGACAAGACCCCCCACTCCCCTGCCCTGAGCCTCGAATCCCTCAATCTGCTGGACGGCGACTGGCTGGTAATCGGCACCCTGAGCGCCAGGGGTGATGCGGTAGATGCCATGAAGCAGGCCGAGCAGACCCCGGCCTTCCAGCAGCTCGGCGCCATCAAGAGCAAGCGCTTCGGCGCCGTGGACGGATCGCTGTGGACCTCCACCGGTGGCCCCCAAGCGGCCCTCAAGGTAATCGACGATGTCGAACTGCTGCTGGCCAAACCCGATGCGGCCCCCATCACCAAATAACTCAGCACCATAAGAGTCACACCAAGCTCCATTGACCGTTCCTCCTGATGTGTAGAAATCGGAATCTGTTGATTAGCGTCAGATTTCTACACGTATCACACAGGGTATCGACTTTAACCATACCAGCAAATGAAGCCCCATTTGAGTCACACCACAACATTGTCTCTCCCCCGAGATTATCACTACTCCGCTCGGCATGGAGGGGGGCCCCTGCATCGTCGCCGTATGCCCATGGAGCACTTGCTATAAGCCATTATCGGCATGACTATCTTCCATTACGTATCCATGACCCCGCAGGTCAATCAGCTCGACATCCTATTGCTCAGTAACCGCACCTTTGTCGCCCCCTACGCCAGCCTCGGGTGGGCAGGACGCTCGCAAGCTGCATTATCTGCTGCAGGGTCAGGATGATGGCGGGCTCAAGATAGGGCGGGACAGGCTGTTTCGGATATTGGCCGAGCACCGCTTGCTGGTGCTGCCCAGACGGGCGTATCACAAGACCACCCACAGTTTTCACCGTTTCTACCGTCATCCCAACTTGCGCAAGGCGGGACCAGAGCAGGTTACGCCGGTGGCTCCGGAGCAGGTCTGGGTCGCAGATATCACCTATCTGCC